>JAAYID010000321.1 GCA_012744285.1 Alcaligenaceae bacterium | reverse complement strand
CTCTGGAACTGAATCTCGTGCATTCAACACACTCTCTGAAAGCAGCCTGAAGGCTGATGCTGACCTGAAATCCAATTTCATCGCTGCAGCCAATAGCACTTTTGGGCGTGACTCTGCACAAGCACAACCACAGGTCGCAACACCCTTGACGGAAGCCAGTATCGGGCTTGTCCCGACTACCACCAATTTTGCACCTGGCTCCCTGACAACGCCGCTGGTCAGCACGCCGTTGGGCCACCCCCAGTGGGGCAATGATTTCAGCCAACAGGTAGCCGGCATCAGCCAGACGCTTAAAAACGGCCTTCAAACCATTGAAATGCGGCTCGACCCCCCCGATCTGGGCCCCATCCGCATTTCACTGAGCATGAACGATGGCGTCGCGCAGGCCATGTTCATTTCCCCGCACGCCAATGTACGTAATGCGGTAGAAAATGCGTTACCCCAGTTGCAGCAGCAGTTGGCCCAGGCCGGTATTTCGCTGGGCCAGACATCGGTCAGCGCCCAAGGTCAGGCCGGGCAGCAGGCCGGCGAAGACAGCCCGTCGGGCACCAAAGGCAATAATTCGCTTGCTTCAGCGAGCGTCGTAGCCGAAAATGCCCTGCCTGCGTCACAAGCGCATGCGCATAGTGCGCATAATGGCCAGATCAATACGTTTGCCTGAACACCTGCAACCCGACAACGCTTCCCTGATTGATGAAACTGCTGAAACTCGCGTTACTTGTTATCGCCATTATGGCTGTCACTCTGGGCAGCACGTTCTATTTCCTGAAATCTTCCGGCATGCTGGCCGGTGGGCAAGCCGACGCCGCACCCGTGGTCCAGGTCGCACCGCCGCCCAAGCCCATTTTCTTGCCGCTCGACCCATTCACCGTAACGTTGCGCGAAAACAACAGCACGCGTATTCTTTATGTGGAAATCACCCTGCGCGTCGACAACGATGCCTCGCGCGAACAACTGGTTGAATACATGCCTGAAGTACGTAACCGCGTTATCAGTGAACTTACAAAAAAGACACCCAGCAACCTGCAATCAAGCGAAGGCCGCAACGAACTCGCCCTTAACCTGGTCAAATCCTTATCAGAGGCCTACTACCCAAACCCTAACCGCCCCGCTATTTCCAACGTTTTATTTACTGCGTTCGTAATTCAATAAATGTCGTATTCCAACTTTCTCTCTCAGGATGAAGTTGATGCCCTCCTGGCCACTGTGTCAGGCGAAGATGATGCGCCCTCCAAGACAGCCCTGGAAGAGCGCTCGGGCGTGCGGCCCTACGACCTCAGCTCTCCAGATCGTGTCGTGCGTCATCGCATGCACACGCTCGAACTCATACATGAACGCTTCGCACGACGCCTGCGTACCGTATTGCTGAACTTCATGCGCCGTAACGCCGACATCACTGTATCGGCCATCAAGATTCAGAAATACTCTGATTTCGAACGCAACCTACCCGTACCGGCCAACCTGAACATGGTCAGCCTGAAGCCCTTGCGCGGCACGGCACTGTTCACCTACGACCCGAACCTCATTTTCCTGATTATTGACAGTCTTTTCGGGGGCAACGGGCGCTTCAACACGCGTATCGAAGGGCGAGACTTCACCACGACCGAACAGCGCATCATCGGTCGTCTGTTAACCGCAACCCTTGATGCCTACCAGAACTGCTGGGAAAACATTTATCCGCTTGAGCTCGAATACATCCGCTCTGAAATGTATGCAAAATTCGCCAGCATTACCAGCGGCAATGAAATCGTGGTGGTGTGCTCATTCAATATTGAACTGGGGGCTACCGGCGGCAACCTGAACATCTGCCTGCCCTACTCCATGCTCGAACCTATCCGCGATGTACTGTCACGCCCATTGCAAGACTCGGCGTCCGATGACATTGACCGTCGCTGGACGAAACAGCTGTCACTTGAAGTACGCAGTGCCGATGTCGAACTGGTGGCTGAATTTGCGCGTGTCAACTCTACCATCGGCAAGCTCATGCACATGAAAGTGAACGACGTGCTGCCACTCGAGCTATCGCCGACCGTCACCGCGTCTATCGGGGGTGTACCTGTTCTGGAATGTACCTACGGTAGCTTCAACGAAAAGTATGCCCTGCGTGTTCAGAAGTTTCTGGCGCCGATCGAACCTGAATTAAAACGAGTAAAAACCCCATGACCGATCCGACCCAAGATCCCGATAAAGCAAACGATCTCAACGACGATCAGGGCACTGATCCCGCATCCTTTGATGCCCCTGCCTCCTCCGAGTCGACGGACAGCACCGATTTTGGCGACATGTCTGCCGAACTGGATGATGATTGGGCGGCTGCGCTGGCCGAGCAGACATCGACAACACCGGGGTCAACCCAGGCCGATGGCCTGCAGAACGAAATGGATGACTGGGCTGCCGCGATGGCAGAACAGACCGCCGCGACACAGCCTCAGCACGCCACCGAAATGGACTACGCGGCTGAACCTCAACCTGTTGCCATGCCTGCAACCCAACAGGTTTTCCAGCCGCTCATTGGTTCAGGCAGCGCCGGAAACAGTGACATTGACATGATCATGGACATTCCTGTCCAGTTGTCTGTCGAACTGGGGCGTACCAAGCTGACGATCAAGAACATCCTGCAGCTGGGGCAAGGCTCGGTTGTAGAGCTTGACGGCCTGGCCGGCGAGCCCATGGACATTTTCGTGAACGGTTACCTGATTGCACAGGGTGAGGTAGTTGTCGTCGACGACAAGTACGGTATTCGCCTGACCGACATCATTACCCCATCCGACCGTCTGCACCGGCTTAACAGCCGCCGCTGAACACCATGGATGCGCCCGACGTTCTGCAACCTATCGTTGCGTTATTGTTCATTCTGGCGCTGATTCTGGGTGGGGCGTGGCTGGCGCGACGCACCGGTTTGATCCGTGGTCGCAGTCAAAACGATATCAAAGTGGTCAGCTCCTATAGCCTGGGTGGGCGCGGTTTCATTACCATCGTTGAAGTCGAGCAAGCTCGCCTGGTGCTCGGCGTTACACCCCAGCACATCACGCTGCTTCATCAATTGCCGCCACACACCCATTCCGCCAACGTGCAGTACGACAAGGCACAGGCGTTTACCAACGAGCTGAAGTCATGACAGCATTCATGACGCAACATGGCTGCCACACGCGCCGTCTGAAACAACTGCTGGTCGTTGCCGTCCTGCTGATCTTTGCCGCCCTGTTAGGCGGCCAGGCCTTTGCGCAAGGCCTGCCTGCCTTTACCGCAACCCCCGGAGCCAACGGGGCACAGAACTATTCACTCAGCCTGCAAACACTGTTGCTGCTGACGATGATGTCGTTCCTGCCCGCCATGCTGCTGATGATGACGGGATTCACTCGCGTCATCATCGTGCTGGGGCTGCTGCGCAATGCCATGGGTACCGGAGCCTCGCCCCCAAATTCGGTCCTTATCGGCCTGGCCCTGTTCCTGACGTTTTTTGCCATGGCACCGGTATTTGACCAAGTCTATGAACAGGCCTATTTACCGCTCAGCACGGGTGAACTGGCCTTTGAGCCGGCATTGGCGGCCGCTGCTGAACCCATGAAAGCCTTCATGCTGAACCACACCCGCGAAACAGACCTTTCATTGTTTGCCAATATGGCCGGCATCACTCAGCTTGAAACGCCTCAGGATGTCCCATTACGCGTACTGGTTCCGGCCTTTGTCACCAGCGAGCTGAAAACCGCCTTCCAGATCGGTTTCACCATTTTCATCCCCTTTCTGATCATTGACCTGGTGGTGGCCAGCGTGCTGATGGCGTTGGGTATGATGATGGTCCCGCCGGTAACGATTTCACTGCCCTTCAAGCTGATGCTGTTCGTGCTGGCTGACGGCTGGCATTTGCTGCTCGGATCGCTGGCTCGCAGTTTCGCGGTCTAGCGAACGACACCCAGGAAACCGCCATGACGCCTGAAACCGTAATGTCCATGACCTACCTGGCCATGAAAGTGGCCCTCACCATGGCCGGGCCACTGCTCTTCGTAACCCTGGTGGTCGGTCTGGTGATCAGTATTTTCCAGGCGGCAACGCAAATCAATGAAATGACGCTGTCATTCATTCCCAAGCTATTGGCTGTCGGTGCTACCCTGGTGCTGGCCGGGCCGTGGCTGATCAGCGTCATGGTCGACTACATCCGCCACCTGATCCAGTCATTGCCTACCCTGGCTGGCTGACAGGGTAGGCAATGATTTCAGTGGATGCGGCACAATTGTATGGCTGGCTGAACGCTTTTTTGTGGCCTTTCGTGCGTATTGCAGCCTTCATGGCGACGGCACCCATACTGGGTGAAGCCTCTATTCCGGCGCGTGCCAAAGTCGGGCTGGCCGTATTCATCGCGCTTGTGGTGGCCCCGACACTGCCCGCCCCACCCACCTATTCTCCGGCATCCTACGAAGGGCTGTTCATTGTGCTGCAACAGTTCCTGATCGGCGTACTGCTCGGTCTGATCATGCGGGTTGTGTTTGCCGTCGTACAAACCGCCGGGGAATTCATCGGGCTGCAAATGGGGCTGTCGTTCGCGTCATTCTTTGACCCGCAAACGGGCGCAAACACCGCCGTTCTTGCGCGAATCATGAACATGGTTGCCATGCTGCTGTTCATTGCCATGAATGGCCACTTGCTGATGCTGGCTGGGTTCATCCGCAGCTTCGACCTGTTACCCATTAGTGCGAACCCCATCAACAGCGCCGGTATCGCCGTCTTGCTGGACTGGAGTTCGCAGGTACTGGTGTCGGGCATGCTGCTTGCCCTGCCGCTGATTATTGTTCTGCTCAGCATCAGCCTGGCGCTTGGCATTCTGAACCGTACCGCGCAACAACTGTCAGTTTTTGCGGTCGGCTTCCCGATCAGTTTGATGGTCGGATTGATTTTATTGTGGATTGTCCTGCCACAGATTGCACCATTTTTTGAACGCTTGGTAGACTTGGGCATTCAGACCATGGGGCGAGCGATCAACGCGCTTTAAAGACTGTTTCAGGAAAGCGAGGCGCTTCAAAGGTAATGGCGCAAGTATCAACAATGCACTTTAGCGGTGGTAGTGACAGGTCCAAGACCAAAAAGGTGCTGCTTTATTGTCGTCCAGTCGGCACAGGATAGGTCACTACCGGGTTTGGCAGCGAGTTTTCCAATGTGTTTGAAGGGCGATAGGCCTGAGGCGCTGGCGGTGTTGCCGGTACAAGCCCGGTCGACGATGGCGAGCCACCACCCTGCCCTACTGGCGCAAGCCCTGAGGTTTGCCCGGAAGCTGCTGCCCCGGATGATGTGGGCAACTGCACTACCCCTGTCGATACGGGTTGGACAGGTGTTTGCCCGCCGCTTAACGATGCCGGTTGCCTTGCGGGCTGCGTTTTCCCTGCAGCATCAATGATGATGATCCGCTCGACTTCCTGCACCTGGGTTTCCTGAACGACTTCGGCGGTTTGCCAGGGTGCCTGAACCGTTGCCGGCGACTGCGGTGCCGGGCTTAGACCCTGTTGCGCGTTGGCCTGCCCATTCGGGTCACGCGGCGGAATCAGAATATTCACAGTATCGACAATACCCACAAACCGTCCCTGAGGATCAAAGCGCAGCGTCGCTTCCTGACGGAAATAAATCGCATCCGTCAAGATGGACCCTTTATGGGCCCACCGTGCCAGCATGGCCCCATTCAGTTGAGCATAGGTGTTGGACGGTTCGGCGCCCAACATCCGGACCGCATCAGCAAACG
>JAAYID010000320.1 GCA_012744285.1 Alcaligenaceae bacterium | reverse complement strand
GTATGGCGCCAGGCCAACAAGTACGGGGTTCCCCGTCTGGCCTTCGTCAACAAAATGGACCGTACCGGTGCCAACTTCTTCAAGGTCTACGACCAGCTGAAGCTGCGTCTGAAAGCCAACCCTGTGCCTGTCGTTGTGCCTATCGGCGCCGAAGACAACTTCAAGGGTGTGGTTGATCTGGTCAAGATGCAGGGCATCGTCTGGGATGAAGCCAGCCAGGGCATGAAGTTCGAGTACATCGACATCCCGGCTGAACTGGTTGACGTGGCCAATGAATGGCGCGAAAAACTGGTTGAATCGGCGGCAGAGGCCAACGAAGACCTGATGAACAAGTATCTCGAAACCGGCGAGCTCACCGAAGAAGAGATCCAGAAAGGTCTGCGTTTGCGCACCATTGCTTGCGAAATCCAGCCCATGCTGTGCGGTACGGCGTTCAAGAACAAAGGCGTTCAGCGTATGCTCGACGCGGTGATTGACTACCTGCCCTCGCCAATCGATATTCCTCCGGTCGATGGTCAAGACGACGACGGCAACCCCGTTACTCGTCCGGCCGACGACAAGGCACCGATGTCGGCGCTGGCATTCAAGCTCATGACTGATCCGTTCGTCGGTCAGCTGACGTTCATCCGCGTTTACTCGGGCATTCTGAATTCCGGCGACACCGTGTTCAACTCGGTCAAAGGCAAGAAAGAACGCATTGGCCGTATTCTGCAAATGCACTCGAACAACCGTTCCGAAATCAAGGAAGTGGTTGCCGGTGACATCGCGGCTGTGGTTGGCCTGAAAGACGTTACCACGGGTGAAACCCTGTGCGATATTGACAATCACGTCATCCTCGAGCGCATGGAGTTCCCCGAGCCCGTCATTTCGCAGGCTGTCGAACCCAAGACCAAAGCTGACCAGGAAAAAATGGGCCTCGCGTTGTCGCGTCTGGCACAAGAAGACCCTTCGTTCCGTGTCCGCACCGACGAAGAATCGGGTCAAACCATTATTTCCGGCATGGGTGAATTGCACCTCGACATCATCGTTGACCGCCTCAAGCGTGAATTCGGTGTCGAAGCCAACGTGGGCAAGCCTCAAGTGGCCTACCGCGAAACCATTCGCAAAACCTGCGAAGAGATCGAAGGCAAGTTCGTCAAGCAGTCGGGCGGTCGTGGTCAGTACGGTCACGTTGTCCTCAAGCTCGAGCCCCTGCCTCCTGGCGGCGGTTACGAATTCGTCGACGCCATCAAGGGCGGTGTGGTTCCTCGCGAATACATCCCTGCGGTTGATCGCGGTATTCAGGAAACACTGCCGGCCGGCGTTATTGCAGGCTACCCCGTTGTTGACGTCAAGGTTACGCTGTTCTTCGGTTCGTACCACGATGTTGACTCGAACGAAAACGCTTTCCGTATGGCGGCTTCCATGGCCTTCAAAGACGGTATGCGCAAGGCCAGCCCCGTGCTGCTCGAGCCCATGATGGCCGTTGAAGTCGAAACGCCTGAAGATTACGCTGGTACGGTCATGGGCGACCTGTCCTCACGCCGCGGTATGGTTCAGGGCATGGACGACATGGTCGGCGG
>JAAYID010000003.1 GCA_012744285.1 Alcaligenaceae bacterium | reverse complement strand
TTAATATCGCGCCGGTTACCGGTCGGCAGCAAGAAATGATTCATGCCCGCCAGCCGCAGTTTTGGATCATACAAACAGACTGCCACACAGGATCCAAGCAAGGTCGCGATTGCACGCTCGCCCTCAACCGCCCAGCCACCTGGGTTGATGACACGTGCCGAACGCTCCAGTGCTCGCCCCTGCGCGCCATCGCTCGACCCTGGAGACGGAACAGCAGCAACCGCAATGCGGCCTGACTGGGTTGACTCAAGCGCCATAGCTGATGATCTCCTGGGCAATGCGATCAAGCGGCACGACCTTTGCTGCTGCACCCATATCAATAGCGGCCTTGGGCATCCCGAAAACGACACAGGTTGACTCATCCTCGGCAATCGTTTGTGCCTGGGCATTGCGCATTTCTTTAAGGCCCCGGGCTCCGTCATCGCCCATGCCCGTCATGATGATGCCCAAGGCATTACGCCCGGCAATCTGGGCCACTGATCGAAACAGCACATCAACAGACGGTTTGTGACGATTCACCAAGGGGCCATCCCTGACCTGAACACGGTACTGGGCGCCACTACGCTGCAATAGCATATGCCGCCCTCCTGGCGCGATCAGCACAACCCCCGGTAACACACGATCACCATCCCTTGCCTCACGGACTTCCATGGCACACAGCCCATTAAGGCGCTCTGCGAACATGGCTGTAAATTTCTCTGGCATGTGCTGGACGACCACAATGCCCGTCGTGGTGCGTGGCAGCCGGGTCAAAACAGCCTCAAGTGCCTGGGTTCCCCCCGTCGAGGTACCCACGGCAACCACTTTATCCGTCGTGTCATGCAACGCACCCGCGCTTGTCATTGCAGATCCGGACAACCGCCCGACCGCGGCCGGAGAATGAACCGGCTCAGGCACGACAGGCCGGGCCGTACGCACTCGACCCATGTTCGCTCGTGCCGCAGCACGCACTGCCGTGACCAGGTCATCGCCGGCGTCTTGTAAAAACTGTTTTACACCCAGTTTGGGCTTGGTAATGATCGTCAAAGCACCCGCTGCCAGTGCCTCAATGGTCGTAGCGGCCCCCGCTTCGGTCAAGGACGAGCAAACCACGGTTGGTGTCGGGCGCTCTGCCATAACCTTCTTGATGAACGCAATGCCATCCATGCGGGGCATTTCAATATCTGTAACGATAACGTCAGGCCATTGAACCCGCATTTTTTCAAGTGCAGCCACAGGATCCGGGCACACGGCAATGACGTCAATGTCTGACTCACGCGACAGGGTTTCACGATTCACCTGACGCACAACTGCGGAATCATCGACAACGATTACTTTGATTCTGGTCACTGCATTGCCATCCGCTTCGGATCCACCGGCAAACGATAAATCGTTGGGCGAACCAGTGTTACCGCATCACTGACCCCATTCAGGCTCTCGGAGTGGCCTACGATCAGGTAGCCACCAGGATGCAACTTTTGCACAAGGCGGGCCACGACTTCCCGTTTGGTTGCATTGTCAAAATAAATCATTACGTTACGCAGAAAAATTACGTGAAAGCGTCCGATATCGGGCAACGATGCGTTCAGGTTAACCTGCATGAATCGCGTATGACGACGTAACTCAGGGGCAACCAGAAAGGTACCTTCCTGGCTTCGCACGCCTTTGAGGCAATATTTATGACGATACTCAACCGGCAAACCCCGGGTACGATCAACCCAATAATGCCCTCGCCGCGCGACCTCGAGCACCCTGCTGCTGATATCTGACCCCAGGATATTCCAGTCGCCATTGACGCCAAGGCAATCGGCCAGAACCATCGCCAGGGTATAAATTTCTTCGCCCGTTGACGCGGCCGCACTCCAGATATTCAAGGGTTGATTTTTCGGATGCTGCGGCAAAATAACGGATCGCAAATAATCAAAATGTGCTGGCTCACGAAAAAAATACGTTTCATTGGTGGTCAACAGGTCCACCATGACCTGCCGTTCTTGCGCATTTTTTTTATCGGAAACCACGTGTTCATACTGAGTAAATGAGGTCAAACCCAGTGTACGAAGACGCTTCCCCAACCGCCCCACCAGCAGCACTTTCTTTGAGTCTGCAAGGCTGATCCCGGCAATCTCGTGAATCAGCCGTTGAAAACGCGCAAACTCTGCATCGGTAATGCCAGGGTCTTTCATGCGATATGCGTACTATCCTGACCGCTTTGACCAAGTTGGGTCAGCAGCACCATTTCCTCGACTGACAGCACGCGCTGGATGTCAAGAATAATCACAAACTTGCCTGTAATTTTTCCCATGCCTGCAATAAAGTCGGCACGAATCTGTGCCCCGAATGACGGGGCAGGTTCGATATCTGCTGCAGGAATTTCAAGCACTTCGACGACCGCATCAACCATGACACCGAGGTCATGCTTTTCGTCGTTCTGGGTGACTTCGACAATGACGATACAGGTACGACGCTGTACCGACGACACCTGCCCGCTGAACCTTGCGCCCAGATCGATGACAGGTACGACGGCACCTCGCAAGTTGATAACCCCGCGAATGAAATTGGGCATCATGGGGATAGCGGTCAGGTTGTCGTATTCGATGATTTCCTTGACGTTAAGAATACCGACCGCGAACATTTCGCTGCCGACATTGAACGTAAGATACTGATGGGTGTCACCGCCCTGGCTGGTTTGGCTGGCCTGAGCGGCGGCACCCGTGCCGCGTGACAACGGGTTTGACTGTTGCATAAGGG
>JAAYID010000319.1 GCA_012744285.1 Alcaligenaceae bacterium | reverse complement strand
GTGCTGGAATGTGCGGCCCACGCCAAGGCGGGCAATTTCGCGCGAAGGCAGCTTGTCAAGGCGGTTACCCAGAAACTCGACACGACCCGATGTGGTCGGCAGAACGCCTGTAATCAGGTTGAATGTCGTACTTTTACCAGCACCGTTCGGCCCGATGAGCCCCATGATTTCGCCGGCTTTCAGTTTGAAGCTGATGTTATTGACCGCCACCAGACCACCGAACTCTTTACGTGCCTTATCGACTTCAAGGACCAGAGTACCGGGCTCGGGGCGTACACGCATGGGCAGCGCCTCGGCTTCGGGTGGCGGTGGCAGCTTGCGCTGAGCCGTCTGACCGGTAATGGTGCGCCAGAAGGAAGCAAAGATGGGCCAGACACCGTCACGGGCATACTGAAGCACAAGCACCATCAGGATACCGAACACCACCAGCTCGAAGTTGGCTGTTGTATTCAGCAGCTTGGGCAAAACGTTCTGAATCTGGTCTTTGAGCGTAAGGATAAGACCCGACCCCACCACAGCGCCCCAGACACTGCTGCCGCCACCAACCACCGCCATGAACAGGTATTCGATACTGTAGTTCAGACCAAACGGGCTGGGGCTGACCGCGCGCTGCATATGGGCATACAACCAACCCGATACACACGCCAGCAAAGCGGCATAGACAAAAATGATGATTTTGTATGTCGCCATGTTGATGCCGAACGACTCGGCCATGACCGAACCGCTTTTGAGCGCGCGGATGGCACGACCGGGGCGGGAGTTCAGCAGGTTGTGCGTTGCCCACAAGGCCAGCAATACGGCCAGCCAGATCAGGTAGTAGATTTCACGACCACTGCCCAGGCTGAGGCCAAAAATCTCGATGGGTTGAATGCCGGCAATACCGTCGTACTGACCCAGCATTTCGAGGTTACCGAAAATGTAGAACAGGGACAGACCCCAGGCAATCGTACCCAGCGGCAAGTAGTGACCCGACAACCGCAACGTGATGCCACCCAGGACAAAAGCCACAACCAGGGTCAGGACCAGACCAAAAACAAGCGCCATCCAGGGTGACCAGGCCATTGCCGTAGTGAGGTACGCCGTTGAGTAGGCCCCCAACCCGACAAACGCCGCCTGACCGAACGAGGTTAACCCCCCGACGCCAGTCAGGAGAACAAGCCCAAGCACGACCAGCGAAGCCAGACCAATGTAGTTGAGCTGAGTAATCCAGAACTCGGGTGTTGCACCCATTTGCGGCAGCGCCGCCAAAATAACGATAAATACAGCAAGAATGATTCGATTCATGGCGTCACTCCTCGTCGTCATGATGGCCCGCAGAGCCAAATGAACGCCACAACAACACGGGAATAATCAGGGTAAACACAATAACCTCTTTGTAGGCACTGGCCCAGAAGGACGAGAACGCCTCGAGAATACCGACGAACAATGCGCCCACTGCCGCCAGCGGATAGCTGACCATTCCGCCAACAATGGCAGCCACAAAGCCTTTAAGGCCAATCAGGAAGCCCGTGTCGTAGTAAATGGTGGTAACCGGGGAAATAAGCATGCCGGAAAGCGCTCCAATGCCCGCAGCCAGTGTGAACGTGAGGCTACCCGACATGTTGGTACTGATTCCGACCAGACGTGCACCGCGACGATTGACAGCGGTAGCTCGCAAGGCGCGGCCATACAGTGTTTTCCCGAAAAAGAGCCACAGTGCAATGATGAGCACCGCACATGTACCCAGCACAAAGAAGGTCTGCGCAGACCAGATGACCGAACCGAACTCGATCTGACCTTCCATGAACGGCGGCGTGCGCCACCCCTCGGCACCGAAGAACACCAGACCAAGGCCCAGCAGCGCGAAGTGAACAGCCACCGAAATGATCAGAAGAATCAGTACGCTGGCTTCTGCCACCGGCTGATAGGCCAGACGGTAAATCATGGGGCCGAGCGGTATGACCAGTGCCAGTGCGAACACGACATTCAGCCACAACGGTGTTGTGTCGCTGATGACGTAGGGCGCAAGAAAATACAGTGCAACCGGCAAGACCAAGGTACCCAGGGCTGCCTTGGGCAACCCGGCCCACTCGTTGCGGCGTGCTGCCGAAACCAATTGAACAATGAATGTGATGACACCCACGATGAGCAGCAGTTTCACGGTACCGGGAATTTGCCCGTTGACCATGAACGCCAGCGTCAAGGCACCATACGCCACAAACTCCCCCTGAGGGATGAAGACGACCCGGGTTACCAGAAACACAAGTACCAGAGCCAGCCCCAACAGTGCATAGACCGCGCCGTTCAGGACGCCATCTTGAAGCAGAATGAAAAAGATTGTTGAGTCCATCTGTTGAAACACCAAAGAATTAGAGATGGAAAGCGCACATTACGCCCCCCGAAAGCCACAAAAACTGGCAGGCACCGGGTCAGTGCCTCGGGAAAACATCTGAGTTCATTTTGTCTCCTTGAATGGTTAGATTGATTGGCGAGAAAGTTAACACAGTTTACAAATCTCGAAAGCTAGGGGATTCCCTGCATAAGCCGACCAGCAATTCGAACAATGGAACCGAAACGGATTTTCAAAGTCGATTAACATTCCGGTTGTACCCATAAGGTGCATCGGCACATACGAAGGATGATCAGCATGAACAAAGTCATCAAGACTGACGAGCAATGGCGGGCTCAACTTAGCCCCGAGGCGTTTTACGTGACACGCCAGAAAGGGACTGAACGTGCCTTCACCGGCCAATTCTGGAACACGACGCAGGCAGGCACCTATTACTGTGCCTGTTGCGGCACCGCACTGTTCCGGTCGGACACCAAATTTGATGCCGGCTGTGGCTGGCCGAGCTACTTCGAACCGGTCTCCCCAGACGTGATTCTTGAAGCGCGCGACACGAGCCACGGCATGATTCGCACTGAAGTCATGTGCGCTTCATGCGACGCTCACCTGGGGCATGTCTTTCCCGACGGACCGCCCCCTACCGGACTGCGTTATTGCATCAACTCGTTATCCTTGTCATTTGAGCCCGACGCATGAAAAAATTTCTGTTTGACCTCTTCCCCCTGATCCTTTTTTTTGTAGCCTTCCGACTGGCTGACAGTATGTATGTGGCTACGGCGGTTGCCATTGCCGCCAGCGTAGCCCAGTTCATCTGGCTGAAGGCCAGCGGCAAAACCCTTGAAGCAACCCACTGGATCAACCTTGGGGTCATTGTTATTTTTGGCGGCGCCACGCTCGTCTTTCAGGACGACGCCTTCATCAAATGGAAGCCTACCGTCCTGTACTGGATTTTTGCCGGCATATTACTGACAGGGCGCTGGGTTTTCAAGCGAAACCTGCTGCAAAAGATAATGGGCAGCCAAATTGAGCTTCCATCCGCAATCTGGGACAAAATGAGCTACAGCTGGTCGGCGTTTTTTATTGCATCAGGGGCACTGAATCTTTATGTGGCCTTCTCAGGGCAATTCACCGAATCGCAATGGGTCAATTTCAAGGTATTTGGCCTGATGGCCCTGCTGCTGGTGTTCGTCGTGGCGCAATCGGTATGGCTAAGCCGGCACATCAAAGAAACCCCTGAACCTTGAACTGTCGAACCCATGACCATGACGCTTTCCGAACAAATTCACTCCCGCCTGCAAACGCTGGAACCGACCCGACTCGAGATTATCGACGAGTCCCACCTGCATGCCGGCCATGCCGGCAGCCAGTCAGGCGCCAGCCACTTCCGGGTTATTATCAGCAGCCCGAAATTCGATGGCTTGCGGATTTTGCAGCGACATCGGCTCGTGTATGATCAGCTCAACGATCTTATCCCCTTTCCAATTCATGCCCTGGCCATTGTCGCCTCGGTCAACTAACTCAAGGAAGTTTATGAAGAAACTCGTCATGTTCGCCGCTGCCTGCGCTATTTCGTTGCCCGTTTACGCGCAGAATGTAGCGACCGTCAATGGCAAGCCGCTTACCCAGGCGCAGGTTGACCAGTTCGTTACGCTGCTGATCAGCCAGGGCGCACAAGATTCGCCGCAGCTGCGCGAACAGGTCAAGCAGGAAATGATCGGGCGAATGGTGGCTGTACAAGCGGCCGAACGGGCAAAAATCGACCGCGACAACGCGGTCAAGCAAGAACTTGAACTGGCCCGCCAAAGCATTCTGGTACGCGCCCTCATGGAAG
>JAAYID010000318.1 GCA_012744285.1 Alcaligenaceae bacterium | reverse complement strand
GAACCCGCATGAAAAACGTGGCATCGGGTTGTTTGACGAGCAGATCGTTCAGGTCGAGCCGTTTTTGGGCATGGTCTTGGGCAGGGCTTGGAAAGCCGCATTGCACGGTGCCGGGAATATTCCAGACCGGAACAGGCAGATGACGGATGGGGACAGGCTCAAACATAGATATACTGTAAATAAAAACAGTATATTAGCTTGGGGTGAACGATGGCAACAAGGAAGACTCAGTGAACAAATATCCGGGCTCTTTTAATTGTATATCCCATTGACATATCCCATTTCCGGTCATAAGATGAATCCGTGTTGTCATTTTCAGAAGGTAGGCCATGGAACAAGGTGCTGTTTTTCAAAGCAATCGTAGTCAGGCCATCAGGCTGCCCAAAGCCGTCGCGCTTCCTGACGATGTCAAACGGGTTGACGTGGTGGCGCTGGGCCGAACCCGAATCATCACACCGGCCGGTGAATCATGGGATAGCTGGTTCGACGCCGTGGGTGTAACGCCTGATTTCATGGTACAGCGCGAGCAGCCGGATGCCCAAGAGCGCGAGGCGTTTTAATGCTCAAATTCATGCTCGACACCAATATCTGCATTTTCACCATCAAGAATCGGCCGCAAGAAGTTCGGGAAGCGTTCAAGCGGCACTCTGGCCAAATGTGCATCAGTACGGTAACGCTGATGGAGCTCATCTACGGCGCCGAGAAATCTTCGAATCCCGAGCGTAATCTGGCAGACGTTGAAGCTTTCGCTGCGCGCCTTGACGTACTCAACTATGATGCGCAAGCGGCCGCACATACCGGTCAGCTTCGCGCAGAGCTTGCGCGTGTTGGCCAGCAGATTGGTCCCTATGACCAAATGATCGCAGGCCATGCCCGATCGAACGGGCTTATTGTGGTGACTAACAACCGCCGCGAGTTCGACCGGGTACCCGGTTTAAGAATTGAAGATTGGGTTGCCCAGGCGGGATGAACGTGTTGTCCATCACCATTCCAGCAATCTGTTGACTGAAACAGCGTTCATCTAAGAGCCAAGAGCGCGAGGCGTTTTGATAACGGCCTGTTGGGTGCGCCTGTCCGTCATGAACCACACGATCCTGTGATCGCAATAGTATGTAACAATTGGCTTGATACATCAAAATCGGATGTTTGCCATGAACTCTTTCGCTGTTGTCTGCCGGTCCCTGTTTTTTATGGTGGCGTTGTGGTTGTGCATCATTCCGCGCGTCGGGCAAGCCCAGGATGCAAAGCTGTCTATCGAGCTTTGGGCAGAAGCCGAATCCTTCAGGTCGCTGGCGTCAAAAAACTTCCTGGCTGCCCTGCGTAGCGCTTCCACACCTGACGCCAATCTCAAGTTCGCAGAACTGGGCGAGTTGCTGTGGGCCGACGATGCCGGGGCCGATGACTGGTCTGTCTTTTTCCGACACAGCCTTATCAACTTCGTCGCCGGTGACTACGACGTTGAAACCGTCGCCTTTCAACACCCCTGGGCTGACATTGTCCTTTTAACGGGCTGGTCACGCAGTCCCACAGATAAACGGTTTCGCCTTGTTGACCTGGGCATGACAATGGGCAGTGTGGCGCGTGGTGCCAAGGCACCGTTCCCGACAGGCTTGGCCTGGATGAATGAAAAACGCTATGCACCCGAAGCGGTGGGGGTGCTGAATGCCGCCACCACGAAGGCGATTGCCCGTTTTGAGGCGGGTGAAACAAACAACCCGTTTGCTGACATTGGCCAAGAGGGTGCCATGGCCATGATTCTGGGTGCTGCGCTGCAGTGGGGTGAGCACCAGGTCAACGTGCTGCCATTGTTTGGAAACAACGCCAAATCACGGGCCACGCGCTTTGCGTGGAATGAGCTCATCGTCGCAGGCCAGCGCGGCACCTTGGGCAACATACTGCCTCCGGATATTCCGGCCGCCGCATTCAAGGCGATTGATACCGCGCTATGGGCGACTCTGGAGCCGGTTGTGTACATAGAAAATGGTAATACCGCCGTGTCGCTTTTTACCTCCTGGCGGAATCCCGACATGTATGCCGTATTAACCCTGCGCGGCGATGATACCCGCATGGAAATCATCGACTTCGGGTTTTACAGCTTTTCCGGTTTTATCACGAGGGATGCCCAATGAACGCTCGCTTCCTTGCTGCTTTTGGTTTGTCACTGGGTATCGCCGCACCGGTCTGGGCCCAGACGAAGGCCGTTATGCCGCCACCCGGTAGTTTCAGTGTCATTCCGCTAACCCGCACCGATGCCGAAAACAGGGCACCCATTTGGGTCTCGGCGCAGTCGGGCAATGCCAGCCAGGGCAGCAGCCTCAGTTCTCTTGAAGAAGGTTTATTGAAAGTCGGCGAGAGTGTGACCTATGCTCCGGTCGGCGCCTCAATCAACGAACTTCAGAAGCTGGCAGAGTTACGTTCCCAAATGATGGAAGAAATAATTAATGAAGCTGTGGAAAACAAGGCGAACGACCCCAATGTCATAAAGTTCACGGAAAAGCTGAAACCAAAAGTAGAAGGCAGCAAGGCCAAGATCAAAACCGGCCAGAATCTGGACAAGGCCAGCCAACCGTATGACAGCAAAATCAGCCGTGCGCAAGACAGCCTGGACAGTTCCAAAAAGGCAGGGACTATTCTGTCAAGGTTGGGGAGCTTGCTCGAGATGATCGATATCGTTTCGATAGCTGCTGAAAGTGCAGGCTATCTTGCCGAAGGTGACACCACCGGTGCGACAGGCGCCTTCGTGCGAGGCGGTACCAAAAAAGCTGCCGAAGGGGCAGGGGCGATGGCAGGTTCAGTTGTGCCCGGCGGCTCAATCGTCGGTTCCTGGGCTGGCAACGAGGTGTGGGAAGAAAGTATCAAACCTGTCATTGACAAGCGTGAGGATGATATACGTTTTGAACAGTTGAAGCGCAAAACTCTGAAAAAACCATGGTTGATCCCTCAGCAGTACATGGACGATAAAGGAAACGTTCGTGATCTTGAGTTTGATGAATATGTCGATAGCAACACGGGGAATATT
>JAAYID010000317.1 GCA_012744285.1 Alcaligenaceae bacterium | reverse complement strand
GCTTCGCGGGGTGTCAGTGTATCCGGGTTGACCTGCTCAAGGGTGTCGCGCAGTTGTTCCAGGGCGGGGTCGTTGGCCAGTGCCGGATTCGAGGGCACATTGGGTAAAGGGTCAGCCTCAGCCAGGTTGGAAAACAGGTCGAGCTGTGGTGTTGCCCCGCCGGCGGCTTCCAGTCGCGCCAGTTCTTTACCGGCATGCCGGATGACTGCAGCAGGGATCCCGGCGCGTTGGGCCACTTGAATACCGTAGCTGCGGCTGGCTGGCCCGGGTTGGACTTCATGCAGAAACACAATGCCTGACGGCGATTCTGCTGCGGCCAGATGGACATTCAGGGCGTGCGGAACTTCGTTGGGCAAGCGGGTGATTTCGAAGTAGTGGGTGGCAAACAGCGTCAGGGCCTGGTTGTAGGTCAGCAGACGGTAGGCGATGGCCCAGGCCAGTGCCAGGCCGTCATAGGTCGAGGTACCCCGGCCAATTTCGTCCATGAGCACCAGGCTGTACGGTGTGCTGGCGGCCAGGATGGCGGCGGCCTCTGTCATTTCCATCATGAAAGTCGAGCGCCCGCCAGCGAGGTCATCGGCGGCGCCAATGCGCGTGAAGATGCGATCAATCTGGCCAATGGTGGCTGCGGTAGCCGGCACAAAGCTGCCGATACGAGCCAGCAGCACAATCAGCGCCACCTGGCGCATGTAGGTTGATTTTCCGCCCATGTTCGGGCCTGTAATCAGCAGCATGCGCCGGGTAGTATCAAGGGAGCAGTCATTGGGAATGAAGCGTTCGATGCTGTGCTCGACAACCGGATGACGCCCCTGTTCGATGTGAATCTCGGCTGTGTCGGACAGGGTGGGGGCTACCCATTGGCTGGATTGCGCATGCTCGGCCAACGCGGCAAGTGCATCAATCTGTGCAAGGGCACTGGCACAGGCCGACAAGTGGGGCACACTGCCTGCCAGGGTATCGAGCAGCTGTTCGAACAGGTATTTTTCGCGGGCCAGGCTGCGATCTTTGGCCGACAGCACCTTGTCTTCCCAGGTTTTCAGTTCAGGTGTGATGTAGCGCTCGACATTTTTCAGCGTTTGCCGACGCCGGTAGTCGTCGGGCACTTTGTCCGTTTGTCCCTTGCTCACTTCAATGAAAAACCCATGCACGCGATTGAATTCGACGCGCAGATTGGCGATGCCGGTGCGTTCGCGTTCCTGGGCTTCCAGCGTCAGCAGGAAGTCGCCATTGTCGGCAGCCAGACGCCGCAGCTCGTCGAGCTCGTCGTCGTAGCCAGTGGCAATCACACCGCCGTCACGCACCATGACGGCAGGCTCCTGGGCGATTGCCGTATCAAGCGTGCGGGCAAGATCAGGCGGTAAATGCAGCTGTTCCGCTTGTTGCGACAGCGCAGGGTCAGGGGTGAATGCACCCAGAAGATGGCGGGCCAGTTCCGGCAACAGGTGCAGGGCATCGCGCAGGCTGGCCAGTTCACGTGGGCGAACCGATCGCAAGGCGATACGGGTGGCAATACGCTCGACGTCGGGAAAATTTCGCAGCACTTGTCGCAGGGCAAACAGCGGGTTGACACTGAAGGCGTCTTGCGTGACCGCAGTCGACAGCAGGCACGTAATGATGCCCTGGCGTTCAAGGACCGGCGCATTGTCGCGCAACGGGTGGTGCAGCCAGTGGCGCAGCAGCCGGCTGCCCATCGGGGTCTGGCAATGGTCCAGCGTTGAAAACAGGGTAGGGCCGGCTTCGCCCGACAAGGTTTCAGTCAGTTCCAGGTTTTTCCGCGTTACCGGGTCGAGCACCACATACTGGCCGGGGCGGTCGACCCGTATGCCCTGGATGTGGCTGAGTGCCTGGCTTTGCGTCTGGCGCACGTAGTACAGCAGGGCACCGGCAGCGCCGATGCACGGGCTGGTCTCGGCCAGGTCAAATCCGGCCAGCGAGTCGGTACCGAAATGGCTCAGCAACGTACTGCGGGCGCTGTCTTTTTCGAAATGCCAGTCGGGCAGGTGTCGAACGGGGGTACCGTCGTTCAATGACAGGTTCTGACCTTCAGGGCATATCAGTTCGGCGGGTGCGACCCGGTGCAATTCGGTGTCCAGCAGTTCGGGTGTGCATTCCGAAACGGCGAACTGGCCGTTCGCCAGATTCATCCATGCCAGCGCCGCAGTGTGTGTTTTGCCCTGTTTCGTCACCCATGCGGCGGCGATAAGGCGGTCGGATTTGGCTGGCAGCAAGGCTTCGTCAGTCAGCGTGCCGGGCGTGACGATACGGACAATCTGGCGCTCGACCGGCCCCTTGCTGGTGGCCGGGTCGCCCACTTGCTCGCAGATGGCGATGGATTCCCCCAGCGCGACCAATCGTGCCAGATACCCTTCCATGGCGTGAAAGGGTACGCCGGCCATGGGGATGGGGGCACCATTCGAGGTGCCCCGTTTGGTCAACGTCAGGTTCAGCAGCCGTGCCGCACGTTCGGCGTCGTCGTAAAACATTTCATAGAAATCGCCCATCCGGTAAAACAGCAGATGCGCGCCGGCCTGTGCTTTCAGGCGAAGGTACTGCTGCATCATGGGGGTGTGGCCGGAGTTTGCAATCTCGGTTTTGGACATCAGCAGATTCGATAATAATGTTGTGCAGCGCAAGAGGCTGCAAGATTCGGAAAGAGGGCAGGGTGGTGTCGCAATCCGCAGGGTTATGAATCAGGCCGATCATCGTGGCGATCGATCCAACAGACCATGGCGTGTCGCGGCGATACCGATTTTATCCTGCCCTGCACCCTTATCACGCCAACAGACACTGAGGTGCGGCGTGTCTACTTGGTATGATGCTGGTTTGCTTGTACCACCCTCAACCTTTTGCAGATTTGCGCATGAACCAGCCCAGCCTTGAGCCGCATTCCGACAGTCAGCCCACCGATTTGTATATTCAGCCGGGCCACTTGTTGCGTCGTGCCCATCAAATTGCAGCGTCAATTTTTCATGACGAAATGGGGCAACTGGTAACGCCGGTTCAGTATGCCATTTTGCGTACCCTGCGTGAGCATCCCGGTATTGATCAGGTATCACTGGCGGGGCTGGTGGCCATGGATACATCCACGGCAGCCAGTGTGGCAACGCGGCTCGAGGAAAAAGGTTTGTTGACGCGCCATGTCGATGCGCGTAACCGGCGTCAGCGTGCCTTGCATCTTACTGACGAAGGGCGCACCTTGCTTCATCAGGTCGAGTCGGGCATTGATCGCCTGCATCATCGTCTTTTCGCCGGCTTCTCCGAGGCCGAGGAAACCCAGTTCATGGTGCTGCTCAAGAAGCTGGTGCACGTCAACAATCTCCAGAGCCGCGCGCCCTTTGCACCGCCGAAAGATCGTTGATTGTTCTGCTTTCCCCTTTGGTTGATTTTCTGGATTTAGGGTAAACCCTTGTTGTATGAATTTTGCCAAGGAGTAAAATTTACACAACATTCAGTGTACTGAATCTGTGTCATTCCGGTGCAATACAGTGCGCATTCTTTACTCCGCAAGAGGTCATCATGTTCCTGAAAAATACCTGGTACGTTGCTGCCACCCCTGATGAAATCGACACCAAGCCGCTGGGTCGCCAGATCTGCGGCGAGCGCATCGCGTTTTATCGTGGTCCTGAAGGCAAGGCCTGTGCGGTTGAGGACTTCTGTCCACACCGGGGTGCTGCGTTGTCATTGGGTTACGTCGAAAACGGCAATCTCGTGTGCGGTTATCACGGCTTGGCCATGGGCAGCGATGGCAAGACCGTTTCCATGCCTATGCAGCGTGTGGGCGGTTTTCCGTGTGTTAAAAGTTTCCCGGTCATTGAAAAATACGGCTTCATCTGGGTTTGGCCAGGCGATCCGGCCAAGGCCGACGAATCCTTGTTGCCTGTGCTGGAATGGGCCGAAAGCAAAGAATGGGCCTATGGTGGCGGTCTGTATCACATCAACTGTGACTACCGCCTCATGATTGACAACCTGATGGATCTGACTCACGAGACCTACGTCCATTCCGACAGTATCGGCCAGGACGAAATCGACGAAACGCCGGTGGAAACTTCGGTTGAGGGCAACGAGGTCATTACCAGCCGGTATATGGACAACATCAAGGCACCCCCGTTCTGGGCTGCCGCCATGCGTGAAAATGGCCTGGATGAAAATGCCCATGTCGATCGCTGGCAAATTTCCCGATTCACGCCGCCCAGCCACATTCTTATCGATGTGGGCGTGGCGTTGTCCGGTACCGGAGGCAAAGACGCCGACCCATCCAACCGGGTTCGATCCGTCGTGGTTGACTTCATTACCCCCGAAACGGAAAGTTCACACTGGTATTTCTGGGGTATGGCGCGCAACTTCAAGGCCGACGATGCTGAACTGACCAAGCGCATTCGCGAAGGTCAGGGTCGCATTTTTGGTCAAGATCTTGACGTTCTGGAAGCCCAGCAACGCAACCTCGAATCGTGGCCTGAACGCCGTTTGCTGATGCTGAATATCGATGCAGGTGGCGTACAATCCAGACGTGTTCTCGACCGCCTGGTCAAGGCCGAAAAAGAAGAAAACTCAGCTGCCGTCAACACCTGATTGCGTGCCCGCAAGCGGTGTGCTGGCGGCCTTAACCGTCGCTCACCGCGCGTGGGTAAACCAACTGTGTACACAAAATGACTCAATTATCCGTAAAAGTTGTCAGTAAAGTTGTTGAAGCCATCGATATCGTCAGCCTCGAGCTGGCCAGTGCCGATGGCAAACCCTTGCCGTCATTCAGCGCCGGCGCACACATCGACGTTAATTTGCCCGGTGGTATCACGCGTCAGTACTCGTTGCTCAACGACGCTGCCGAGCAGCACCGTTACGTTATTGGCGTACTGAAAGACCCTGAATCACGCGGTGGCTCAGTGGCCATTCACGACAAGGTCAATGTGGGTGATGTGCTGCAAATCAGCACGCCCCGAAACCACTTTGAGCTCGTTCCCGCGCAGCGCAGCCTGCTTCTGGCCGGCGGTATTGGCGTTACTCCTATTCTGTGTATGGCACGCCGCCTGTCGCAAACCAGCGCCAACTTCGAAATGCATTACTGCACGCGTTCACCCGAGCGTACTGCGTTCCAGAAAGACATTCAGGCTTCCAGCTTTGCCGATCGTGTTCATTTCCACTACGACAACGGCGACGATGCCCAGAAGCTGAACCTCAAGGCGCTGGTTGCAGGCCCATCCGACAGTACTCATCTTTATGTCTGCGGCCCCACTGGTTTTATTGATTTCGTTGTCAATACGGCCAAAGAAGCCGGTTGGTCCAGCAGTCATATCCACTTCGAATACTTCGGCGCTGCCGAAATCGATACCAGTGGTGATCAGTCGTTCCAGGTCAAGATCGCCAGCACCGGTGCCATGCTTGACGTCCCTGCCGATAAAAGCATTACCCAGGTTCTGGAAGAAAACGGCGTTTTCGTGCCGGTTTCCTGCGAAGAAGGGGTGTGTGGCACGTGCCTTACCCGTGTTCTCGAGGGTGTTCCCGAGCACCGCGATATGTACCTGACTGAAGACGAGCAGGCGGCCAACGATCAGATGCTGCCGTGCTGTTCACGCGCCAAGACACCGGTTCTGGTGCTCGACCTGTAAGTCTGGTTTTTCTCTTCGGCCCCGGTTCTACCCGGGGCAAAAAATTTCAAAATCAAAGATCAACCCGAGGAGCTCTTTTATGCGTCATGTCCCGCAGGGTGACCCCGTGTCATCACCAGCCTCGCCGTTCCGGAGGCCGCCATGTTAAGTAATCTGGTCGGTGTCCTTTTCGACGGCATTGCGTTTGGCGCATTGCTGTTTCTTATCAGTGT
>JAAYID010000316.1 GCA_012744285.1 Alcaligenaceae bacterium | reverse complement strand
CGGCCTCGTCAATGAACAGGTAATCCAGCTGGCCTTTCATATCGTCACGCGTGAATCCCCAGGCCGTCGTCCCCAGCACGCATCCGGGCCCAAGGTGACCAGAAAGGTCAGCGTTCTGCACGACCTCGACCCCTAATTTGTGCAAATCAGGTTCGGTGTCCTTGCTGGCACAGCAATGCACGGCAATGCCCTGGTCACGACAATAACGTGCCACGCCCAGAATCAGGTTGTTGATCGCCTTATGGCTATTACTGCTGATACCGACACGTTTTCCTTGTTTGACGAGCGCACCGATAATGCGCGACGCCGTGTAACTTTTACCCGCTCCGGGTGGGCCTTGAATCGCGAGATAACTGTTTTCAAGCGATTGAACCGCTTGAATAATTTGCCGCAAGCGCTCATCGGGTTGATCCGACGTTACCAGCGCTGCCCCGGTTGATTCGCCACGCCGGGGTTGGGACCTCAACAGAAAATCGGTAATCGCTGACGGTGCCAATGCGTTATCGGCCCAGGCTTGGGCGACGTCCTGGATGGCAACGGGTATATTGACCGGACTGACATAGTCATCAGGGATCAGGGTTATCAAATATCCTGGATCCAGGCTGCTTTGCACGACGATAAACCCTTGATCCAGACGGGACTGATCGGCCAGGTATTTCACTTTCAACCCAGCAGGTGCACCCAGTGCATAAAAAGATGCTCCATCATCGCGCGGCGGCTTGAATTCCTGATCAGGATTGAAACGGTACTCATACGACAACTTGCGTACCTTGGGTGCATGCTTGAAGGGCTCCCGCGTCGTGCGGGTGCAATTCGCCAGGCAATCCATATCATCTTCCAGCTCAAGGTGATCTTTGCCCAGCCGATCAAACAGACGCCAGAATACCGGTTTGCTTTCACGACGATGAAACTCAAGCATCCAGGCCAGATTCTCGGTCACGCGCGCCTGTTCTTGCAGAGCCGGATCGGCAGACTCTTTTTCGGCACGTCGCAAAAGCGCATCGCGCAGTTTCAGTCGGGCGTCAATTTCCGGGGCGGGTTCAGGCTCTTTAACTTCGGTACTGCCCGCATAGGTAATGCCTGCCTGGGCTTGCTGGCTGCGCAACCACTCGGTCAATTCCTGCGTAGAGTTGCAGTCATCCATGTTGTAGTCGCGCAGGCTGCGAAGAACCTCGGACGTTTGCCAGCTGTCCCCCTCTTCGCCTGCCCTGAAGGCTTCACGCCAGTTGTCGTAGGCCACGACGGAATCGCCGCCAGACGCAACATCCGTGTCACGACCCGACCGGTAGAGGTGTTCGATATTCTTGATGGAGTAACGCGGTTCACCCACCATGAGGCTGGTTTTCACTACCATGTATAAATCGATGAAAACTCCATTGCGCAACAACTGGTCGACCTCATGTTCACGCACGCCATATCGGCCCATCAGTTTGCGACAGGCCGTGATTTCGTAACTGGCATAGTGGTAGATGTGCATGGCCGGATCGTGCTGCCAACGCGCATAGACCCAGTCAATAAACGCCATGAAGGCCTGCTTTTCCTGGGCGGCATCATGGGCCCAGAAATCCCGAAAGCAGCGTTGGCCCGTATCATCAAAATAGGTGCAGCCCCACAGATATTCCAGCCCCCCGTGTTCCAGCGGGTAACCCTCGATATCAAAGAACACATCCAGAGGGCTGTGCGGCGGCAATGTCGACAGACCCTGATCAGGACGATCAGGGTTTTCGGGAAGCAATTCAAACAATGGTTGTTGCAAGTTCTCGCTGCGCTGCTGCAATGACGCCTGGGCGCGGAGTCGACAAACGATTTCCGGCTGCATTCCCGGCACAGTGTTTGCCGGGAGATCAATCAGCTGTTGACGCGTCATGACCCCAGCATTATTCAGCCGCTTGATCTGGGATCGCGTCATGGTGGCCACAGACCCCAGGTAATCCGATTGGCCTAGCAAACGCTGCGCGTGCTCTGACCACCGGCCATGATCTGCATAGTCGGCGGGATCCGGCACGTTTTCTGGATCAAACTGCTGTTGAGTCGTCAGAAAACCGGCTTTCAGGGCACGGTAGTAGTAAAAATAGTCGTCTGCGCGCAAACGGCTGAACGAGCCGTTCCCCAGAGCAACGACCACAAATTCGGGACGCCGGCCCTGCAAAGATTGCAGCATGTCGGCGTAACAACACAACTGCACGACATGCGCGGGCTTGACTGAAGACGACAGTTTGGTGTCCCAGACTTCATAATGATAATCACCCAGATTGCTGCGCCCCGGAACCTTGACCAGGAAGTCCGCCAGCCCCCTGAACGGCGGTTGCTCAAGCATGGCCTGGAAAATGACATCGACACCCTGGGCCATTGCCTTGCGCAACGCCTGCTGTGCCTTAAGCTGGCTGTCTGGTTTTTTGGCATTGACGTTCGCGATCTCGACAACGCTCTTGCCCTCACGGCGAAAGGCTTCCAGTTGCGCCGCTTCGTGCTGCAACCCCTTGCGCGCCAGAGCGTCAAGCAGCGAATCGCCTTCGTCAACCTCCGATACTTCTTCCGGATTTTCCAGCCGAAAACGATCCATCCAGGACGCGTACGGACTAGCCATATACGTGGTCAGGTCGCTGGGCGAAAAGACAAGATGCCGGGTATTGGGGTCAATGTACATAGGATGCTAAAAAAATTATCACAATGAAGTCTACTATGCTTTATTGCTCAGACGCATCCAGCATCACCAGACGCTGCGACAACAGATAATCTTTCAATACACGGATCGACCCTGAAATTTCCCTTTGATTTGCTGGCTCATTGTCATTGCTGAAATTCAACGTGAGCCCATCCGTTGAATCAAGATTCGCCCCCGGCAAAACCTAGCAATTACCCTTCTTTGCCTGACCGGGTGGACAGAACGAACCCGAAGAACGGCCACCATCCGGGTCCACAATTACCGACCCTCTGGGCGTGTGTACAGCGCATGCGGAAAGCAAAGACAAAACAGCACAGACAAACAGCACTTTTTTCATGACCAGGCCCCATGGTTTAGACAGTGGCTGATTTTGCACCAATAGAAAATATGCAACATCACAAAAGGTAACCCGCCACACCTGGCGTTTTTATGGTAAAAATACTGTTCATATAAACAGTATCTGGAGATTCACCCCATGTACGCCATTACACTTCAAGACGCCCCCTCAATTATTCCGCAACAGGCCCGGATCGATGCCGAAACCCGTTTTCAAAAAACCCTTGAACGCGCATTGGGCGGGCCCGAAAACGTCATGTTGGCTTACCGAGCCTGGCAAACCGCAGAAGAAACCTCTGACATCGAACTGTCATACGAGCAAATCGCCCTGGTTAAAAAGTGGCTGGCTGCTGCATCCAGGGCACGTAACGATGGGCTGCGCGACCTGGGGGAAACCGAAGCATGGTTTGAGGTACGGGCCCTAAAATAGGCGTCTTACCAGCCTTGCCAGGCCGCCGCCAGGCTGGCCACCATATACACAGCAGCATCACCGTAGGTCAGCAGGTTTTTGCGTTGTACAGGGTCAACAAGCACTACTTGCCGAAAACCCTGTCGTTCCCAATAAGCCTGCGAACCTTGCACAGAGACCAGTGCAGCCTGCATGACGCCGCGTTCATGTGCTTGCGCGAACAAAAGCTGCAGCATATGACGCGCAATACCTTTACCAGAATGTAATGGGTGCACACACATGTCATGTACATACAGAACATGCCCATCTTCTTCTGGCAGGTCAAAATCACCATGCAAAGGGGTCACTTTGCCCGGCACAGACCAATAAGCAACGGCATAGGCTTGCAAAGTCTTGCCATCAGCTCCTGTCAGACCCACTGAACACTGGTGTTCACTCGCCAAACGACGGGTAAACACATCGGTGCTTTCAAGAAAACCATCGCCATAACACGCGATCTGCACGTGATGCAGGCCAGACACATCGGCAGGAGTCAAACGATGCAGCCGTAACGAAGAAGGCCGTGTATTTATCAAAGACATGGTTCATTTTATAACGCCCATAACTCTTTGTTACCAAAACCCTGCCCTCTTTCATCAATGATTACGTAACCTCTGTCTTGGGACAAACAGATCTGCCTGCACGACAACCGGCAAACCTTTACCCCTGTTCCATAGTTGTCAATCACCGGAGAACGCCATGCAACACACACCCGACTGCTGCCCCGACTCCCTGAAAAACAATGATCGACGCCATTGGCTTATGGCTGGTTTTGGTTTAAGTGTGGCCGCTGCGGCCGGTCTGTCTGTCATCCCGGCCACCGCAGCGGCCGTTTCATTGACACAGGCGCAGCGCGATGCCATGACACCCGACCAGGTCATCGACATGCTGCAGCAAGGTAATGCCCGCTTTCGCAGCGGGAAAATGCAGTCTCATGATTTTCTTGCCCAGAAGCGGGCTACGGCCACAGGCCAGTACCCGGCGGCCGTGATTCTAAGCTGCATCGACTCACGCGCCCCGGGCGAAATCATTTTTGATACCGGTATCGGCGATGCATTCGGTGCACGAATTGCCGGGAATATTGCCACCCCAGACCTGATTGGCAGCATGGAATTTGCATGTGCAGTCGCCGGGGCCAAACTGGTGTTGGTCCTGGGTCACACCGGTTGCGGTGCCATCGCAGGTGCCATCAATGGCGTAAAACTCGGCAATTTGACCGGGCTGCTGCAACAAATCGAACCCGCAGTAAAGGCAACAACTTACGAT
>JAAYID010000315.1 GCA_012744285.1 Alcaligenaceae bacterium | reverse complement strand
GGCGGCTTCCCCCAGAATGGAACGCCCGGTTCAAACCACGGCGTGATCCAGTCACCACTGGCCGCCATGAGGCGGGCGATTTCGGCATAGCGGGGCTCGGTCGTGTCTGCAAGCGGCATCATGACCATCGCCAGCAACGGAACGCCCAGCAACAACATCAACAACAGACTGAAATGACGATCACGCCACATGACGGGTTCCTTTGACATCGCGAAACACCGGCCGCTGACCTTCGCGGACGCTCACGGTAATATCGCGCACCAGATAAACCGGGCGTTGTTTCGCTTCAAAGTAAATTTTCCCGACATACTCGCCCAGCAAGCCAATGGAAAGCAGCTGGGTTCCGCCCAAGACCGTCATTATGGCAATCATCGACGGATAGCCGGGAACAATCTCGCCCAGTACCAGTGTCTTGAGGATGATCCAGGCACCAAACAGCACCCCGCCAAATGCAATCAGGGCTCCCAGCACCATGGCCAGTCGCAAGGGTGCAACCGAGAACGAGGTGATGCCCTCGAAGGCCAGCCGGAACAACGACAGGTAATCCCATTGGCTATGACCAGCCGCCCGAGGGGCACGGTCGTACTCGATGACCGTCGTCGGCAAACCGATCCAGGCGAACAACCCCTTCATATAGCGATTACGCTCGGGCAAACGGGACAACGCCTCGACCGCCTTTCGGCTCATCAACCGGAAATCACCCGTATCGTGGGGGATATCAACGGCGCTGATGCGGCTCAGCAAGCGATAGAACAAATGCGCGCTCCAACGCTTCAAGGCCGTCTCACCGGCACGGGAACGGCGCTTCATGGCCACGACATCGGCCCCATCCTGCCAGGCCGACAGCATTTGCGGGATAAGTTCGGGCGGGTCTTGCAGATCAGCGTCAATGACAATGATGGCATCGCCCCGGGCGTGTTCAATACCCGCCGTCAGGGCCGCTTCCTTGCCAAAATTCCGGCTCAGGCGCACCGCCCTGACCCCCGGCACACGCTGCGCCAGATCAACCAGATACTGGCCGCTGCCGTCCGTACTGCCGTCATCTACCAGTACCAGCTCATAACGAACCGGCAGGGGCCCCAGCACGCTGTCCAGCCGCTGATGCAGGACGGGCAGGACGGCGCGTTCGTTAAACACCGGAATGACCACTGACACCAGCGGCCGGCCGGTTGTTGTCCGGTCAAACCTTTCTTGAGAATTCATGACATTGCTCACACGAGACGTTGATCACAGAGCCCGTACGATACGCAGAGGGCCAACAAGGAAACGTCAATAAAACATCAAGAAAACATCAAGAACCTGCAGCCAGGGGAAACCGCATGAAAGGTACGTCTGAAATGCCTGTTTGCAAACCTTGTATACGTCACATAATTCCATTATGCTTTTCTATTCGTAACCAAAAAGCACAGCACGACCCTGCTGCGCCGCTCGGCGTGGCCCATCGCGCCCCGGGAAGCTCAACCCCTATTCAACAGGACCACCGCCATGACTGCCCAAAACGAACCCGTCGATTCTCCTGAAACGGCCGAGCAAGACCAGGCGCTTGAAATCGTCAAGCCCACCATCGACCTTGATGCGGCCAATGCGCAGGCCGAGCAAATCATCAAACGCCAGGTGAAGTGGGCAGCGGCTGCAGCCATCGTACCGATCCCGCTGCTTGATCTGGCGGCACTGGCCACAGTCCAGGTCAAAATGATCAAAAACATCGCGCAATGCTATGGTGCCGACGCCAGCGAAAGCTCGCTCAAACCTTTGGTGGCCTCGTTGCTGGGCACACTGGGGGCCGCCGGCATCAGCGGCGGTCTGCTGGGCTCGTCAGCAAAAGTCGTGCCGGTCACCGGCACCATCCTCGGCAGCATCGGGTTTGCCGCGTTTGGCTCTGCCGCAACCTATGCACTGGGCCGCGTCTTCGCCTCACATTTTGCCTCGGGCGGCACGCTTGAAAACTTCAGCGCCAGCGCCGCCAGCAGCCGCCTGAAGGCCGAATACCAGAAAGCCCGCACCGAGTAACACCATGATCCTGTCCGTTCTGGCCTACGTACTCCTCAGTCTTGTCGTCGGCTTCGTCGGGCGCAACAGTCGGGTCGGCTTCGTAGGTGCCTTTGTGCTGTCGCTTCTCCTGACCCCCATCATCATGGGCCTGGCCTACCTGGTGGCAGAGCCCCGCAAGTCACCATGACGGCAGGGCTTGATCTGCATAGGGCCAGCGATGTCTAACCCAGGCAAGCCCCGTCGCACGGGCGCATTTCTGCTAAGGCTGCTGGGCCGCTCAAATCAAAGGGGCGACCAGGCCCCTTTTTCTTTGCCCGCGTTTCTGGACATGTGGCAGCAACAGGGTGCCCGCGGCTTTTTAATGGCCTACGCGGTCTTGTCGGCAGCGGCCGGAACCGGCATTCTGGTTCTGCTCAACACGGAAGCCGAACTGCTCGAAAAACAGGGCTACTCTACCCTGCTCGCGGTGTTTTTCATTGTTTTATTGCTGGTTTACCGATTCTCGCAACGCATGCTGGTCGCCAATGCCGCCGCCGAAATCGAAGAGTCCTTGCATGAACGGCGGCAAACCATTGTCGGCAAAACCCTGAACCTGTCTCTGCGAGACATAGAAAACCTGCGGGGCGAACGTGTGGTAAACGGGCTGTCGGCCTCATACGATTCGTTGTCACAAGCCGTCGTACCCCTGGTTTCGGGGCTGGAAGGCCTGGTCATGCTGGTATTCATGTATGGTTACCTGCTGTACCTTTCCCCTGCGGCCGGCCTGTTAACCGCGGTGGTGGCAGGGCTTTCCGTTCTGGGCTATTTAAGTCTTAACCGCCAGCTCGACACCACGTTGCGTGAAACCGAAGAAAGCAGCCAGCGCTTTCAAAGCTACGCCACCGCCCTGGTTCAAGGCAACAAAGAGCTGCGCCTGAATGCGCAGCGCCGGGCCGGGCTCGAACACGACATGGTTGAAACCTCGGGCCTCATGGCCAAAAATCGCTCGACCAGCGCCCATATCCTGGCCCAAATTCTCACCACCGGCACCTCGGTATCGTATCTGCTGGCCGGCAGCGTCGTGTTTGTGCTGCCGATGCTGGCCGACATCCCCGGTGCCGATATTTCACGTATTGTCATGGCCGTACTGTTCCTGATCGGCCCGGTCGGTTCATTGGCCAACAGCATCCAGCACTTTGTCGTCGCCCGGTTCGCCTTGCGCAGCATCGAACAGTTCGAACGCCGCATCGACGAATGCGTCGCGGCCACCCCCGAACACACCGATATCCCTGCCGCGCCATTTAACGGGTTGCAGCTTGAGCATGTCGGCTACCAGCATCGGGCCGCACAAACGGGCAACGCTGCGGGGTTCTGCATTGATGACATCTGCCTTGACCTGCGCCCCGGCGAAATCGTTTTCATCACCGGGGGTAACGGGTCGGGCAAGACGACCGCACTGCGCGTGCTTACCGGACTTTACCCGCGCGACAGCGGTTCCATCAAGGCACTGGGTACCACCGTACCCGCGCATGCTCCGCAATGGTATTGCAACCTGTTCGCCGGCGTTTTTTCCGATTACCACGTTTTCCCGCGCGCCTACGGGCTTGATGATACCGGGCTTCTCATCCTTGAACAGTGGCTGACACGGCTGGGCATACGCAGCAAACTGCCCGACGATCTGTCAACGCTGGAAACCGAAGCTTTGTCCACGGGCCAGAAAAAACGGCTGGCACTGGCACTGGCCCTTGCCGAGCAACGCCCTGTGCTGGTGCTCGATGAATGGGCAGCTGACCAGGACCCGGCCACACGCAAGGTGTTCTACACCGAAATCCTGCCCGAACTCAAAACCCAGGGCAAAGCCATTATCTGCATTACCCACGACGACCATTATTTTGATTGCGCCGACCGGCGTTTTCATATGTCTGAAGGGAAAATGACCCTGGTAGATGCCCCATGAACGCCAAACTGAGACACAAACTGCGGCGCCTGACGGCCGGCCTGATTTTCCTGCTGCTGATCTTCATTTTTCTGGTCATTGTGCTGTGGGATGCCATCGTCAAGACAACGCCGGTTGGCCATGCCAGCGTACTGTGGCACCGCTTTCCGGTCAGTGCCGAAAACTCGGTCGGGCCGTTGCGTGAAGGGGTTCACTTCATTCAGCCCTGGGACCAGTTCTACACCTACGACCTGCGTCTGCAAACGCGTGACCACGACTTCCAGGTCGTGTCAAAAGACGGTCTGCATTTCAATATTTCACTGACCATCCGCTGGCGGCTGTTCCGTGAAAAAGTCGTGCTGCTGAACCAGACGATGGGGCCTGACTACGTGAACAAGCTGCTGGTGCCCAAGGTAGGCTGGGCCGCCCGGCGTGTCGTGGCGCGTTACTCGGCCGAAGCGCTGTTCACAGAGAAACGTACCGAAGTGCAGGAACTGCTGTACGAAATGATTACCAGCGGTTCTCCCGAAAACGGCATTGCGGCCGAACCCCCGGGCAAACGTGACCCGGATGATGTCCTCGAGCTGGTTGATGTCCTGATCCGCTCTGTCGAGCTGCCGCCGCAAATCCGCAAGGCTATCGAGAACAAGCTGGAACAGGCCCAGATCGTCGAAGAATACCGTTTCATCGTCAAGCGCGAAGAACTGGAAACCGAACGCAAGCAGATTGAGGCCGAAGATATCCGCAAATTCCAGGAAACCATCGCGCCCGCCATTTCAGACAGCTACCTTAAATGGCGCGGTATCGAAGCCAGCCTTGAACTGGCGAAATCACCCAACAGCAAAATCGTGATTTTCGGCAACAGCGAAAGCGGGCTGCCGGTCATTTTTGACGCTACCGACAAGAACGCTCCGGCGGTCAGCTTGCCCGGTGCAGCGGCGGCCCGTACCGGAACCTCTGCAGACGAAGAAAACCGGCAGGCCCCTGACTCATCACAAAAAAACAAGCCAGAGGCTGGCAATGGTTCGGCTGCAGTGCGTCCAGGGCCGCTGGCAACGCCCAACCTGGCCGACGGCATGCCGCCCGTTCCTGGGCCCATGCGAGGCTATAAAGACGATGGCCCAAGCCATCGCTACCCGACCGCTCGTCCGCACGAAAGGTAAACACCATGGTTGACCCCAACACGCCTGACTCCACGGGTGCCGCCACCCTTGACACCGCCAAACCCCAGCCCTCTGTCATCGGCCAGTCACGCGGCACCACGCCCGCACTCGCTGACGGCGGCCCGTTACCGTGGCCAGACGGCCTGCCACCAAACGGCGTACAGGCGCTGATACGGGCGGCAGCCTCGGTCGGCCAGGCCATCATCTACCGACCTGACGGCGCTGTACACCGGCTGCCCTACGCGCAGCTGCATCAAAACGCACTTGGCGTACTGGCCGGCCTGCAGCAAGCCGGCCTGCAACCCGGGCAAACACTGCTGGTTGCTGCCAATGACGCCGAGGTGCTGCTCACCGGGCTTTGGGCCGCCATTCTGGGCGGGCTGCAGGTCAGTGCCATCGAACTGCCCGACATTCAGGCCGAGTTTTCGGCCTACCAGCGTCTGGACGCCGCCTGCACGCTGCTCAATGACCCGCCCTTGCTGCTTGATTCGACCGGTGCCGCCGCGCGCGCCCACATCCCGGCCATCCACTCCCGGCGGGTTATGAGCTTTGACACGCTGCGCCAAACGCCCGGCGACCAGGCCAAAATTCACTCACCCGACCCGACCGAAACCGCGCTGATCATTCTCACCTCGGGCAGCACTGGCCTGCCCAAGGGGGTAATGCAAAGCCACCGGGCCCTGGTGGCCATGACGGCCAGCCTGCTGGGCCATGCCTGCAATGCCGACAACAACGATGTCCTGATGAACTGGTTGCCGCGCGATCACGTCGGCGCCATGGCGTTCGTGTTCATGGGGGCAGTCATTCTGCAAGCCAGCCAGGTTCACGCCGATGTCGGTTATGTATTGGCACAGCCCGAGCGCTGGCTGCAACTGGTTGATACCGAAAAAGTCAGCATCACCTGGTCGCCCAATTTTGCCTACGAACTGCTGGCTCGCGCAGCACGCGCTACATCCACCCGTTACAACCTGGCGTCGTTGCGCGCCATTTTCAACGGCGGTGAAGCCGTCAATGAGCACGCCCTGCTGTCCAGTGTGCGCGACCTTGAACAGCACGGGTTGAATCCCGAAGCCATGATCCCGGCATTCGGGATGTCGGAAACCTGCGCCGGCATCAGCCGGGGCAGGCTGGGTCACACCATCGGCGCCTTCACCAGTCTGGGGCAGCCGATTGCCGGCAGCCGGTTTCGTATTGTTGATGACAACAACCAGGTGCTGACTGAAGGTGAAATCGGCAACATTCATGTCGAATCGCCGCAATTGTTCACACGCTATTTTGGTCAGCACGAACAGCCCCCCCGTGTTGGTGACACCGGCTGGTTCGACACCGGTGATGCCGGCTTTATCGCCAATGGCGCGCTCTACGTTACCGGGCGCATCAAAGATACGCTGAATGTACGCGGGGTTACGTTATTTGCGCATGAGCTGGAAAACACGCTGGCACGCATTCCCGGTATTGACCCGACCCGGCTGGCCGTCACGCCTTTTCTGCCGGAAGGCGCCACCACAGAAGAAATTGCGGTTTATTTCTCCAGCTACCCCGAGGCGGGTCTGGCCGATGACGCCACGCTGTCGGGGCTGATTGCAGCCATACACGACAGTCTGCGTTCAGCCCACGCTGTCGCGACGCACTATCTGGTGCCGCTGAGCCCAACCGCGTTCCCACTGACCCCCGTAGGCAAAATCATCAAGAAAGAACTGCGCCAGCGTCTGGAACGGGGCGACTATGCCTCCTCGCTGCAACGGGCACACGACTTGGGCAAGACGCAGACACGACGCGCTACCGGTTCGGTCGACGACAACAGTACACCTGCCACCGACCCGGCGGTCTCCTGTCTGGCCGCCTTCATCGCCCAGCTGCTGGAAGAACCTGCCGTGGGTGCACATGACGACTTCTTCCTGATTGGCGGTGATTCGGTCAGCGCCACACGCCTGGCCGCCGAGCTGTCAGAGTGGTTTTTCACCGATATCCCGGTTGCGGTCATTTTCCAATGCCCGACACCCCATGCTCTGGCAGAGCACCTGCGCCGCCAGATTACAGACTCTGAACTCTTCGAAACCGTAGTTGCCCACCTGAACCAGACTCTGGACGGTCCAGCGGGAAGCTCCTGACGTTTTACACACCCATGAAGCGACTTTCTGCCCAGGACCACCACGCATTAAAAGCCCTTTTACAAAAAAAGGGGCTGTTGGCCAAAACCCCGGCAGAGAACGGGTCTGCAGCAAACGACCCGCCCCCGTTCTGGCCCGTCCAGTCGGCTGTAGAGCGCCTGTGGTTACAAGAGTGCGTCGACGGCGACAGGCGTGTGAATGGGCTGGGGGTCTGGGTACGCTTTGAGCAACCGTACGCGTTGACACGCATCACGCAGGCCCTGCAAGCCCTGGTCGAGCGCCATGAAACCCTGCGCACCGTTTACGAGACACGCGACGATCAACTGGTTGCCAACGTGCAGCCTGCCGCCACGGTGGTGATGGCTCCGGCTATCACGACCCCCGACCCGACTGCCCTGACCGCACTGCTGGACACATCAAGCCCGGGCCTGATGCATGACCACAACTGGCATATCCACCCCGTTCTCGAAGCCTCCGGTCGGTGCACCGGTCTGGTCTGGCTGATGCATCACGCCGTGTGTGACTGGTTCGGTTTGCAGGTATTGGCCCATGAACTGTCGACCCTGCTGCAGGGCGGGGATCTTCCTGACGATAGCCCCATGCAGCCACGCCAGGTCAGTGCGCTTGAACGGCAACGCCCGGCCAGCCAGACAGACACGCTGCGCGCCTACTGGAGAACCCGGCTTGAAGGGGCTCCCGAGCGCTTTGCCCCGCCCGTCATGCTGGCGCACACGCCCCCCTCGCCCGACGAACCCGCGTGCGACCGCTTCTGCGTCACGATCGAGCCCGATAAAGCGCAGGCCCTGCGCACCCTTTGTCGCCAGCTGAAAACCACGCCCTGGTTTTTCTTGCTGACGGTCTTTGTACGGCTTTTGCAGCGGTTGACACTGAACAATGAGCTGGTCATTGCCACGACCATTGCACACCGCGACCGGCCGGGTACCGCCGGGCTGGCCGGTTGCCTGAGCGACCTGATCCCCTTGCGCTGCGACCCGGCACCCGACGCCCCCTTCATTGACGCCTTGCGTCATATCCAGGCGGCTGTCAGCACCGACATGGCCCATGCCGGCCTGGGGCTGCGTCAGATCATGGACGCCGCACAGCCGCAGCGCCAGCCGGGCAGGGCACCACTGACGCAAATCATGTTCAACATGCTGCCGCCGTTTGCAGCACCCGGCATCACACTGACACCGGTCCCCTTGCCGGTACCCCGCACCGACCTGGTACTGGAAATCGCGGAACACGATACCTTCAGTGCAGTCCTTGAATGCCGTCGCAGCCACTTCCCCGCCGGGTTTGCACAGACACTGGCGCGCTCCTGGGAACACGATGTAAACCGTGCGCTGACGGCGGCCACACCGGGCACACACCTCGTGACACCGGTAGCCCCACCATCCGGTGTACCGGTTGTCGCACCGGGCGCACCTGTGACTGCAGCGGCCAAAGCGGTCATCACACGTGCCGAACCTGCACGACTGCCCGTCTCCCGCGTTATCGACCTGTTCACACAACAGGCGCGTCATACACCCGACGCCACCGCCCTGATCGCGAACGGCCACACACTGTCGTACACAGCGCTGCTGGCGAAGGTTGATCTGCTGGCCAAACAACTCAATGACCACCCGGCATTTACGACGGGCTGCCGGGTGGCCATCTGGCTGCCCCGTAGTGTCGAACTCGCCGTGGCGGTGCTGGCCTGTCTGAAGGCCGGCGGCGTCATGATGCTGCTCGACCCGGCCCACCCCGAACAACGCCAGCGCCAGATTCTGGCAGCCGCCGATCCCGACATTCTGGTTGCGATGCCTGACACCGGCATCCCGGCGCACAGAACATTGCCGGTACTCCATCCGCCGGGCATACACGAACGACCACCGGCGGCACACGGCCAACCACCGGCGCAATCAGACACGACGTCAGACGAGACCCGCGCAGCCAATGCATACCGATCCGCAACGACGGTTGCCCGCCACGCTCCCGATGCGGCCTTCATTGCCTTTACCTCCGGTTCAACAGGCACTCCAAAAGGGGTCGTATGCACACAACACGCCCTGATCAACCGTCTGGCCTGGTATGCCTCGACATTCCCGCCGTTGCCTGACGATGTTGCCTGCCTGAAAACATCACCGGGGTTCGTCGATAGTTATGCCGAAATGCTGGGGCCACTGTGCGCCGGTATCCCGTTGGTCATTGCACCGGACGACAGCGCAACCGACCCGGTCGCCTTGTCAGCCCTGCTCGGCCGTTACAACGTGACGCGTCTGGTTCTTGTCCCCACCTTGTTGCGGGCCCTGCTGGCGCACGGTAACGTGGCCGGTCTGCAATCACTTCGGCTGTGCGCCTGCAGCGGTGAGCCACTCGACACGTCGCTGGCCCAGGCCTTCCTGCACGCCGTCCCCGGGTGCCGGCTGATCAACATTTACGGATCCTCAGAGGTAACCGCCGATGCAACCTGGGCCGACATTGCGCCACCGCTCGGGGCGCGCACCGACATCGGCAACCCCTTGCCCGGGGTCGCCGTTGCGGTCGTCGATGCGGCAGGGCACGCTGTGCCAGACGGTTTCCCCGGGGAACTGGCCATCAGCGGTATCGGCCTGGCCGACAGCTATCTTGATGATCCGGCACTGACCGCCCGACGTTTCCAGCCATTGCCCGCATTCGGCGGGCAACGTGCATTCCTGAGCGGTGACCTGGCCATGCAAAGCCCGGGCGGGCCTTTGTTGCTGCTGGGCCGCCGCGACCGGCAACTGAAACTGGAAGGCGTACGCATTGATGCGGCTGAAATTGAATCAGCCCTGGCCGC
>JAAYID010000314.1 GCA_012744285.1 Alcaligenaceae bacterium | reverse complement strand
TCTGGCGCGATTTCAACAATCGTGTCGGTTCGTTGTTCGGCAAGAAAGGTCGCCGCGGTGGCGGTGGCTTCGATGGCGGCGGCGGTACGCCGGTGCAGTTGCCCAAGGGCTCTCCCAAATTGTTTATCGGCGGCCTGGTCGTTTTGTTGCTGCTTTGGCTGGCCAGTGGTTTCGTCATTGTTCAGGAAGGTCAGGTGGCGGTTGTCACCAAATTCGGCAAGTACACGAAAACCCTGAACCCGGGTTTGCAGTGGCATTTGCCATATCCTATCGAAGAAAATCAGGTCGTCAACATTTCACAACTGCGTACCTTTGAAGTCGGTTTTCGTGGTTCGGCCCGTAACAAGGTACTACCCGAATCATTAATGCTGACGACCGACGAGAATATCGTGGATGTGCAGTATGTTGTGCAGTATCGCCTCATGCCGAATGGTGCGCCCGATTATCTGTTTAAAACGGTAGACCCCGACGAGTCGGTCCGCCAGGCTGCAGAAACGGCCATGCGTGAAGTCGTGGGTAGTCAGCCGATGGATTCCGTGCTGTATTCGGCGCGTACGCAGATTGCTGCCGACGTCCAGCGGATTGCCCAGGAAATTCTCGATCGTTATCAAACCGGTATCCAGGTCAGTACAGTGGCTATCCAGAACGTTCAGCCCCCCGAGCAAGTACAGGCGGCGTTTGATGATGCCGTCAAGGCCGGCCAAGACCGCGAGCGTCAGATCAACGAAGGTAATGCCTACGCCAGCGGCGTTATTCCCCAGGCACAGGGTCAGGCTGCCCGTCTGATTCAAGAGGCAGAGGGTTACCGCGTTGCCGTTGTCAGTCGTGCCGAAGGGGAAAGCGCCCGTTTTTCAAGCATCGAGGCCGAATACGCCAAGGCGCCTGCAGTCACGCGCGAGCGCATGTACCTGACCGCCATGCAGTCCATCTACGAGAAAGCGGGCAAGGTGTTCATTGACAGCGAAGCGAGCAGCAACATGCTGTATTTGCCGCTGGACAAGATCATGCAGCAGGCGGCGCGCACGCCCGATGCCGCAACCCAGGCGGCGGCTTCATCTGCAGCCTCGCCTGCGGCACCGGCAGCGGCGCCGTCGCGTAACAGCGGTGCATCCAATACTTCCAGCACTAACAACAGTCCGTATGGCGGGGCTGCGGGTTCGCTTCTGTCGAATCCCTATTCGCGCTAAAAGGGGCTTACCATCATGCAACGTTTCTTTCCCTATCTTGTTGGTCTGGTCATTTTGCTGGCCGTCGCTTCCTCATGTGTTTTTGTGGTTCGCGAACGCGATGCCGCGCTGGTTTTTGCGCTTGGCGAAGTGCGTGAAACACTGGTTGAACCGGGCTTGTATTTCAAGCTGCCCCCACCTTTTGAAAATGTCGTCAAGCTTGATCGCCGTCTGCAAACCATTGAGTCGCGCGATCCCGAGCGCATCCAGACTGCTGAAAAGAAGAACCTGCTTATTGATTCATACGTCAAATGGCGTATTGCCGACCCGCGTCTGTACTACGTTACGTTTGGCCTGAACCGTCGTGCGGCCGAAGAGCGTCTCAGCGCCCAAATCCGTGATGCGCTTAACGCTGCAGTTAACGTACGTACGGTGAAGCAGGTAGTCTCCAGCGAGCGCAGCGACATCATGCGCGAGGTGTTGGTCAACGTTGATCGTCGTGCACAGCCGTTGGGTGTGGAGGTCGTTGATGTTCGCCTGATCCGTATCGATTTTGCCCCTGAAATTTCTGAATCGGTTTACCGTCGTATGGAAGCCGAGCGCAAGGAAGAAGCCAACCGTCTTAGGGCCACCGGTGCTGCTGACAGCGAGCGTATCCGCGCGCAAGCCGACCGGGAGCGCCAGGAAATCGTTGCCAGGGCCTATGCCGATGCCCAGCAGATCAAAGGTCAGGGCGATGCCCAGGCTGCAGACCTGTATGCCAGAGCCTATGGTCGCAATCCTGACTTCTACTCGTTCTACAAGAGCCTGGAAGGGTATCAGGCCGCGTTTGCGAATACCAACGATACGTTGGTGCTGAGTCCCAAGTCCGACTTCTTCAGGTTCTGGTCTGACGCATCGGGTAAAACGCGCTACAATACGCCGTAAGTTGAAATACTTCCGCAAGCGACTTGGCGGGCTTACGCCCCAAGTCGCTTTTTGTTTGTTTGCTTGCTTGTAAACAGTTTTCAGGTCTGTCGCATGTCCAAATGGTTATTGCCAGAACATCTGGCTGATATCCTTCCCGCTGAAGCGCGCCGCATCGAAGAGTTGCGGCGTCAGTTACTCGACCTTTACCGTACGCACGGCTTCGAGCTCGTGGCGCCGCCATTGGTCGAATACCTCGACTCCCTGCTTTCGGGCTCGGGTAGCGACCTTAATTTACGTACCTGCAAGCTGGTTGATCAGTTGTCGGGGCGAACCTTGGGCGTGCGCCCCGACATTACGCCGCAAGTATCCCGCATTGACGCCCACTTGCTGAACCGCGTGGGTGTCACCCGGCTTTGCTACTGCGGCACGGTCTTGCATGCCCGGCCTGCCGACTTGCTCTCCGATCGCGAATTGCTTCAGATCGGGGCCGAAGTTTTTGGTCACGAGGGCGTCGAAGCCGACATTCAGGTGATCCAGCTGGCAGTCGAGTCCGTGCACACGGCGGGTGTTAAAGATGCCCGTATTGATCTGAATCACCCCGGTATATTCCGTGCCATTATCGATGCTGATCCGGCGCTGGCAGATCCCGATCTTCAGACCGAACTGTCAGACATGATGGCCTCAAAAGATGTCTCGGGTATTCAGCGCCTGTGTGCTGCCCTTGACGGTATTCGGCCTGATACCGTTCAGGCGTTGCAGGCATTGCCCCGGTTGTACGGTACTACCGATGTGCTCGATGCTGCGGTCAGTCAGTTGCCCCGATTGCCTGCCGTGTTCAAGGCGATTGCCGACCTGAAGGCATTGGTTGTGGCATTGCCCGACTATGCCTTCAGTATCGATCTGGCCGATGCAGGCGCCGGTTATGCCTATCATTCCGGTGTGGTGTTTTCTATTTATGCGCAGGGCTGGCATGATGCCCTGGTGCGCGGTGGTCGTTATGACGGCGTTGGCAAGGCCTTTGGTCGTGCGCGTCCGGCCACAGGCTTCAGTCTCGATCTTCGCAAACTTTCATCCGGGCTTGGCGCACCGCCGCTGGCCCGGGCCATTCAGGCGCCATGGGGTACCGAAGACGGGCTGGTTCAGGCCATTCGTCAGCTGCGTCAGGCTGGTGAAATTGTTGTGCAAGTGCTTCCGGGCCAACCGCACGCCCTTGACGAGTTCCAGGTCGATCGTGAACTGGTGCTGCACGAGGGGCAGTGGGTCATTCGAGCGATTTCCGCCGGGGCATAAGCCTGCCGGGTCGCATGGGTTAACCAAATAGTTGTTGTACAGACTAGCTTTTTCCAATTCGCAACATGAGCAAGAATATCGTGGTTATCGGCACCCAGTGGGGTGACGAAGGCAAGGGCAAGATCGTTGACTGGCTGGCCGAGTCTGCCCAGGGTGTCGTACGTTTTCAAGGCGGTCACAATGCCGGTCATACGCTCTGGATTAATGGCACCAAGACAATTTTGCGTCTTATTCCGTCGGGCATCATGCACCCCGGGTTAACCTGCTACATCGGTAACGGTGTGGTGTTATCCCCCGAAGCCTTGCTGAAAGAAATCGTCGAGCTTGAAACCGCCGGTCTTGATGTTCGTTCGCGCTTGCAGATTTCTGCGTCGTGCCCGTTGATTCTTCCCTATCACATTGCCGTTGATCAGGCGCGCGAGCGTCGCAAGGGTGATGGCAAAATCGGTACGACGGGTCGGGGTATCGGGCCTGCGTACGAAGACAAGGTTGCCCGTCGCGCTATTCGTGTGCAAGACCTCTATAACCCTGCCGTATTCGACGAAAAACTCGCCGAAGCACTTGATTATCATAATTTTGTCCTGACCCAGTATCTGGGTGCGGAAGCTGTTTCCGCCAGCCAGGTGCGTGATGAAGCCATGGCGCTGGCGGCCCAGATCGAGCCCATGGTGGCTGACGTGTCCCATAATCTGAATCTGGTTCGCAAGGCGGGTTGTCGCTTGTTGTTCGAGGGTGCGCAAGGTGCGTTGCTCGATATCGACCACGGTACGTATCCGTTCGTTACCAGCAGCAACTGCGTGGCAGGTGCTGCGGCCGCGGGTGCGGGTGTCGGTCCCCAGGCGCTTGAATATGTGCTGGGTATTGCCAAGGCTTACACAACGCGGGTAGGCTCGGGCCCGTTCCCCACCGAACTGCACGATGACATTGGTTCGCATCTGGCCAAAGTTGGCAAAGAATTTGGTTCGGTCACCGGGCGTCCGCGTCGTTGCGGCTGGTTCGATGGCGCAGCCATGAAACGTTCGGTCATGATCAACGGCATTTCGGGTCTGTGCATTACCAAGCTTGACGTGCTTGATGGTATTGAAACCCTCAAAATCGGTGTGGGTTATCGTTATAAAGGCCAGTTCCTTGATGTGCTGCCGTGCGGCGCCAGCAATGTGGCTGAAGCCGAGCCGGTTCTCGAAGAGATGCCCGGCTGGACAGAGTCAACAGTGGGTATTACCGAGTACGACAAGCTGCCGGTCAATGCGCGTCGTTATCTCGAGCGCATTGCCGAAGTCTGCGATGTGCCTATCGACATGGTCTCCACCGGCCCCGATCGCCTCGAGACTATCGTGTTGCGTCATCCGTTCAACGGTTAATCGCATAAAACAAGGCCCCGGTACTGTGTTGTACCGGGGCCTTGTTTTTTTTGTGCGGCTTTTCGTTGCGGCGATAGCGGTTTATCATTACGTTCCTTTTACACCAGACAGGTTTTCTGCCATGACTTTGCCCCCAAGTACCGACCGTGACCTTTGGGTTTCCTGGGATCAGTATCACGCCCTTATCGACCGTCTGGCCCTTAATATTCATGAGTCGGGCTGGGAGTTCGAAAAGATCATTTGTCTTGCACGTGGCGGTATGCGTGTAGGTGACATTCTTTCGCGTGTGTTTGACGTCCCATTGGGTATTCTGGCCACCAGCAGCTACCGTGAAGCGGCCGGCACCGAGCAGGGCGCTCTGGATATTGCCCAGTTCATAACCATCACTCGTGGCACCCTCGAGGGTAAAGTGTTGCTTGTTGACGACATGGTTGACACCGGCATGACCTTCATCAAGGTCGGTGAGCATCTGCGCAAGCAGTTTCCTGCCATTACCGAGTTGCGCAGCGCTGTGCTGTGGTGGAAAGGGCATGCTCAGGCAACGCCCGATTACTTCGTTGACAAGCTGCCGACCAACCCCTGGATTCACCAGCCGTTTGAAGATTACGACAGTCTGCGTCCGCATCAGCTGGAAGCCTGGGTTCGAAAGGGTGTCAGAAATAGCTGATTCGTGCTATAGTCTTAGGCTAACCGATTTGGTTCTATAGATTTTTAACTTTTTAACAGAAAGGCTACCGAATACATGCCTACCGTTCGTCTTAAAGAAAACGAGCCCTTCGAAGCCGCGCTGCGTCGCTTCAAGCGCACCATCGAAAAAAATGGTCTTTTGACCGAACTGCGTTCGCGCGAATTCTACGAAAAGCCCACAGCCGAGCGCAAGCGCAAAGCGGCTGCTGCTGTCAAGCGTCACTACAAGCGCATTCGTAGCCAGCAACTGCCCCCACGTCTGTATTGATCCCTGAATCATTTGTACAAGACCTGCTTGCCCGGGTAGATATCGTTGATGTAGTCGGGCAATACGTGCAGTTGCGAAAAGGTGGGGCCAACTTGCTTGGCCTCTGTCCTTTTCACAACGAAAAATCCCCCTCTTTTACTGTCAGTCCCACCAAGCAGTTTTATCATTGCTTCGGATGCGGCGCGCACGGTACGGCTATTTCCTTTCTTATCGAGCATACGGGGGCCAGTTTCCCCGAGGCAGTTCGCACGCTTGCGGCCAATGCCGGGCTGGTTGTGCCTGAAGAACAACGGTCACCCAAAGCTCAGGCGGCTTCACGGCGTCGCAAAGAAGAGGTGTCGCGGCACCAGCAATTGCTGGAAGCTGCCCAGCAGCATTACACGAGGCAGCTCAAGGCGACGCCGCTGGCAACTGATTATCTGAAAAACCGGGGGTTGACGGGTGAGATTGCGGCACGGTTCGGGCTAGGCTGGTCAGGCTCCGATCGACGTGGTCTGGCGACGGTGTTCAGTCATTACGAAGATCCGCTCCTGGTCGAGGCCGGTTTGGTCATTGAGGCTGAAGACGGCCGGCGTTATGATCGCTTCCGCGAGCGGATCATGTTTCCCATCCGTAATGCGCGCGGCAACCTTGTCGGGTTCGGCGGGCGCGTCATTGGCAAGGGGGAGCCCAAGTATCTGAATTCGCCCGATACGCCCATTTTTTCCAAGGGTCTTGAGCTCTATGGGTTGTGGGAAGGGCGTGCCGGCATTCGTGCAGAAGGCTGCGTGCTGGTTGTCGAAGGGTATATGGATGTGGTGGGGCTGGCGCAATCCGGGCTGTGCAATGCGGTGGCCACTCTGGGTACGTCGACGACACCCCAGCATGTGCAGAAGCTGCTGCGCGCCAGTGATCGGGTCATCTTCAGTTTTGATGGTGACAAGGCCGGGCGGCGTGCGGCCTGGAGGGCGTTGCAGAACTGCCTGCCGCTGTTGCGCGATGATGTGTCCATCCGGTTTCTGTTTCTGCCTGATGATCACGATCCCGATTCATACGTTCGGGCACATGGCGCCCAGGCGTTTCGCGAACTGATGGGCCAGGCTCCGGCCTTGTCGACGTTCATGCTTGACGAGCTGTCTGCCCGTCACACCATGGCCGAAGCCGAAGGCCGTGCAGCGTGTGTTCACGAGGCCAGGCCTTTGCTGGCTCAGTTGCCGCAGGCCACTACCCTGAAAGTCCAGATCGAACGCGAGTTTGCTCGCAGGGTCTTGCTGACGCCGGAAGAACTTTCCGCCATGCTGGTGACGCCTGATGTGACGGGGCGGCGTCCTGCTGCTGTATCACTACCCGTAGCGTCGATCACTGATTTGTCTTCAGACATGCCAGGGCCGTTTTTCGAGTCGCATGAACCGGATTCCAGCGTTGATGGTCAATGGGTGCCCGATATGGGTGACGACCATTGGCAGGGTGAGCCGGAGATGTTTTTTCCGGAAGTTGTGGCACCGGTTACGGCTGCGTCATTGAAACCATGGCAGGCGAAAGACCAGGGTCGGCGCAAAGGCCGTGCCCCGGCCGCAGGTCGTTCCGGTAATCGCAGCGTTACATCCATGGCCAAGCGCC
>JAAYID010000313.1 GCA_012744285.1 Alcaligenaceae bacterium | reverse complement strand
GTTTAAGGGTTAACCCGAAGGTGTTGTGCTGCAAAGAGGCCGAACTATAGCACGAGTTTTTTACGCCGTGCAAGTCAAAACGCAAAAATATTCAAAAATCGTGAAAATAATTTCACCACGCACAGGCTGACTGATGATCGAAAAGCCCATAAATATGACGCAAGTGTCTGTTTATATTAAATAGTTTCCATAAATTTCGTTATAAACATTTGATAAGCGGGCCTCAATAACAAACCTGCGCTATTTTGACGTGAGCCAGATTTTTTACATTCGCCAGATCCTGCTATCCTAGATTGCCGGGCACCTATAACTCAATCACGTTATCGCCTCCCCTTACTCCCCTTACTCCCCTTACTCCCCTTACTCCCCTTACTTCTGTTGCTTCTCTGACTTTTCCCATTTGCATAATGCCTATGGCCTCTTCACTGGTAACGACATGGCATACTTTGACCATTCATTAATTCTATTGGTGAGACGCGTGGCATATGCCCGCTGATTTATCGGGCACTTTTTTGTGACCCGGTCACACCAAGCGCCTGGTGCAGGGATCATGGCCGAAGACATCTTAATCAACATCACCCCCTTTGAAACCCGCGTTGCTATTGTCGAACAAGGCTCCGTGCAGGAATTGCATATTGAGCGAAGCATCCAGCGCGGACATGTCGGCAACCTGTATTTAGGCAAGGTCGTACGCGTCTTGCCTGGCATGCAAAGTGCTTTTGTAGATATTGGCCTCGAACGGGCTGCATTCATCCATGTGGCCGACCTCAGGCAAAACCGTGCCGAACGTGTCTCGGGCGGGACATTGACGCCTATTGAGAAACTGTTGTTCGAAGGGCAGTCACTGATGGTTCAGGTCATCAAAGACCCTTTGGGTACTAAAGGGGCGCGGTTATCGACACAAGTCAGTATCGCCGGCCGCATGCTGGTCTATCTTCCGCATGAGCCCCACGTCGGCATTTCCCAAAAAATTGAAAGCGAGGCTGATCGCAGCGCATTGCGCGAACGTGTATTGAAGCTGATGCCTGAGGATGAAGCCGGTGGCTTCATTGTTCGCACGCAAGCCGAAGGTGCAACCGATGATGAACTGGCTGCAGACCTGTCATACATGCGCATTTTATGGAACCGGATTGTGGCCAAGGCGAAATCACTGCCCGCCCCCGCCCTGCTTTATGCAGACCTGACCCTTGAGCAGCGGGTTCTGCGCGATATGGTCGGTCCGGACACCGGCGCCATTCTGGTCGACTCTCGCGCCACCACCCAACGCCTGATTGAATGGGCCGAGACGTTTACCCCCTCGGTCAAGGACAGGATCACCCACTACAGCGGTGAGCGCCCGTTGTTCGACACAGCCAACGTCGACGAAGAGATCAATCGCGCCTTGTCCCGGCGTGTTGACCTCAAGTCGGGAGGCTATCTGATCATTGATCAGACCGAAGCACTGACTACTGTGGATGTAAACACCGGTGGTTTTGTGGGAGGACGTAATTTTGACGACACCATTTTCAAGACCAACCTGGAAGCGGCCGTTGCTGTTGCACGGCAACTGCGATTACGCAATCTGGGTGGCATCATCATTCTTGATTTCATTGACATGGATGATGCGGAACACCGGACTGCCGTACTGGCCGAGCTGAACAAAGCCTTGTCGAAAGACCGGACTCGCATGACGGTCAGCGGGTTCAGCCAGTTGGGACTGGTGGAAATGACCCGCAAACGCACACGCGACTCGCTCGCTCATCAGCTCTGCGAAACCTGCCCAACATGCCAGTCAAGAGGGCATGTGCGCACGCCGCGTACGCTGTGCTATGAAATTTTGCGGGAAATATTGCGGGAATCACGCCAGTTCAACCCGAAAGAGTTTCGGGTACTGGCGTCTCAGGCCGTGGTGGACCTTTTTCTGGAAGAAGAAAGTGCCCACCTGGCCATGCTGGGAGACTTCATCGGAAAACCGATCACGCTTGAAGTCGAGAGCGGGTATTCGCAAGAACACTACGATATCGTGTTGATTTGATACGTGTATCGAAAAAGCAAGCGGAAGGCAATTTACGCCAGTCCAAGCATAAGCCAGTACAAGCTTGCGCCGGCGCAAAAGAGTTCATGAACCGGGGGCCTACCCTTCTTTGGGAGTATTCAGTTCAGGTTTTTCAGGACAGTACTCGGGGCGCTGGACAATCGCGTACATGTCACTGACTTGCGCTTTGGTCGGCCCGTAGTAACTGTAAACACGACCTTGCGTAGTCAGGTCTTTGGTGAGCACCAGATGCAACACCAGAGTGTTCACCCAACCCGTGGCTCCGGGAGTAACGGGTTGGGTAACTCGGGCAAAATTAGGGTTCATTGGATCTACCGAGAACTTGACCTCGGGGTTGCAGACGGCTTGATGCTTGAAGACGGCGCGCTGGATCTGAACAAGATCTTGAGTGAAATCGCGGTCCCCGCGCAGATTTGAGGGTTGCTCCAGCAAAGCCAGGCCTATTCCCCCTTCAGGGTTTGCCGCACACCCGGCCAGCAGCACGGCCATAGCAACCGCAAAAATACGTTTCATAATGAATTCCTGTTGATTGACACATTAGATAATACTGAAAATGCATTCAAGCCATTGGTAGAACATTGCTGAGGAGGCGTAGATCAAGAGGCTGGGGCCGGATCAAGGCGCGCCCTATACAACCGGTTGAACCGGGCACCGAATGTTGACGGATGACTTGCTTTAACCACGGATTGCCTGAAGTCTTCACTCTTGTCTTCCACCACTTGAATCACACGCCCTGCAGAACCGGAGCCACGACCGAAAAAGATGTGTGCAGACGGTGAGGGGTAAGGGTAACGAACCCACCTTCGCTTACAACAAACCCTTGAACTGCATTTCATAGAGCGACGCGTACAGCCCTTTGCTCGCCAACAGTTCGTCGTGGCGACCTTTTTCAATGATTTTGCCTTGGTCAAGAACAACGATGAGGTCGGCCTTCTGAACCGTGGACAGCCGATGGGCAATAACCAATGTGGTACGGCCAGCCATCAGCTTTTCAAGGGACATCTGCACCTGACGTTCGGATTCGTTATCAAGTGCTGACGTGGCCTCATCAAGAATCAGAATGGGCGCATCTTTGATCAGGGCACGTGCAATGGCCAGGCGTTGGCGCTGCCCGCCAGAAAGCTGATTCGCGTTCTCGCCAACCGGCGTGTCGAGCCCGTTAGGCAGGCCGCGAACAAAATCATGCAGGTTGGCGGCTTCGAGCGCTTTCCAGATGTCGTCAGGGGTGGCGTCGTGCAAGGCTCCATACCCCACATTCTCGCCAATCGTGCCGTCAAACAAGACAACGTCCTGGCTGACCAGCGAAAGCTGTGAACGCAGGCTGCGCAAAGCACACGTTTCTATCGGCTGCCCGTCAATAAGCACCTGCCCGGCAACAGGTGCGATGAAGCGCGGCAACATATTGACGAGTGTAGTTTTGCCACTGCCGGAACGACCGACCAGGGCAACCGTCTGACCCGGCTCGACCACCAGAGACACATCTGACAAGGTGTCGCGTTCGGCGTCCACAAAACGATGGCTGACGTTACGGAACTCGACACGCCCTTGCACCGGGCCTTTGAACTGGAAGGTACCCAAATCGTTCTCGGGCTTCTGATCAATAAGACCGAAAACGCTTTCGGCCGAAACCAGCATACGCTGCATAGAGCCGGCGATATTGGTAAGCCGCTTGATGGGATCAAAGATTTGCCCGAGGGCGGCCATGAATGACGCAAAACTGCCCACGGTCAGGCCTTCATTGTTGGCCTGAAACAAGGCAACCGCAATGACGGCTGCTACCGACACGCCAATAAAAAACTGGGTGATCGGAGACATGGCGGCGTCAGACGATGCAGCACGCATGTAAAAACGGCGCAGCCGTGAGTTGACGTACTGGAACCGGGACCCTTCGCGCTCGTAGCCGTCGAACATTTTTACGACGCGCTGGCCATCAATGGACTCGCCCACCACATGCGTCAGTTCGGCGTTCATGTTGATGGTGTCGCGATTGATCCGACGCAACCGCTTGATGAAAATCCGTGACACATACACCGACAGCGGCAAGACCAGCAACACAATTAACGTCAGTTGCCAGGACATATAGATGAGCACGACAAATAACGACACCACAATCAACGTTTCGCGCACGATAACCGTGATGACATCGGTGGCAAGACCGGTGACATTGCCCGCATCTATTGTGAAACGGTTCAACAGACGCCCCGTGTCGCCTTTTTTGAATTCGGTGTCGGGCAAATGCAGCAAACGGTCGAACATTTCTTTGCGTATACCCAGCAGCATGTTGTTGGCCACCCAGGCAAAAACATAGGTACTGGTAAAGGTACATACCCCTCGCAAGAACATCAGC
>JAAYID010000312.1 GCA_012744285.1 Alcaligenaceae bacterium | reverse complement strand
GGTTGACTTGAGCGCGCCGGTCAGCATGTTGATATACGTGGTTTTACCGGCACCGTTGGGGCCGATAAGGGCATGGCGTGCCCCAGGCTTGAATTCAAGCGTAACGTCGCTGTTAGCCTTGAACGTGCCCCAGATCTTGGTCAGGCCTTCCGTTCGCAGCGTTGTGTTTTGTGATGTGCTCATGAACGCCCCCCTGCCAGACGCTCGCGACGGCGCTCAAGCATGTTTTCAATAGACCCCAGAATACCGCCTCGCCCCACCATGACGATAACGATCAGCAGCAGGCCAAGCCAGAACTGCCAGTAAACCGGGTTGATGTCGGAAATGTAGTGGTGAGCAAACATGAACACGGCAGCACCGATAAGCGCACCATACAGGCGCCCCGTTCCCCCCAGTACCAGCACAATCATCAGATCGGCCGAACGCACAAACCCGAGGGCATCCAGGCTGACGAACTGCGTGGTTTGAGCCAGCAACGCACCCGCCACACCGGCCATGGCGGCACTGACGGTATAAATGGCAACAAGACGACGATCAACATTGACGCCGATGGCCGGCATGCGTTTGGCCCCTTCCCGAATGCCAATCAGACTTAACCCGAAGGTTGAGCTGACGATACGCCGTGCCAGCAGGAACATGAGAAACAGTACGACAAAACTATAGAAAAAACCGGTTTTTCCATACAAGTCAATTTCGAAAAGACCCAGAACCGGCCAGGTTTCGATACCCCACAACCCATCGGCACCACCAGTGAAATCGGTTGCCTTGTTGGCAATTTCGTAGAGCATCAAACCGATACCCAGGGTGACCATCAACTGGGTCAATTCGTGGCCTCGCACCACCAGGAAACTGGTGATATAGCCCAGCAATGCCGCCAGCGCTGCCGAGATCAACAAGGCGCTGACAGGTTCGCCCCAGCCGTAGCGAGCCGACAGCAAGCCAGAGGTATAGGCCCCCAGACCAAAGAAGGCGGCATGACCCAGCGACACGATGCCGGCGTATCCCACGATCAGGTCGAGCGACAGTGCAAACAACGCCAAAATCATGATTTGACTGACCAGCACGAGATGATTCGGGAACAGGAAATAAGCGACGAACGGCAACACCCAGAACAGATATTCCAGCTTGTGCCAGCGATCGTTCGGCACCCGCGGCGCGGGCAGGTTGTCGATAATTGAAAGTGACTTCAGATTCATGTGCGCCTCGAGATAAGCCCGGATGGGAACAACAGCAGCAGGACCACCATCATGCCGTAGATGACAAACGCCCCTACTTGCGGCACATAGTATTTACCGGCGACATCAAAAATACCCAGCAAGATCGCAGCCAGCAACGGCCCCTTGATGGTGCCTGCACCGCCAACCGCCACCACGATAAGGAAGTACACCATGTACTTGAGCGGGAATGTAGGGTCGAGCCCCAGCACGTCGATACCCAGACCGCCACCCAGCCCGGCCATGCCGGAGCCCAGTGCAAACGTAAGGCTGAACACACGGTTTACATTGATACCCATGCCCGCCGACGCCTGCTGATTATCGACCGAGGCACGGATCATGGCACCAAAACGGGTTTGCTCGATGATCAGGCCCAATGCAATCGTGACCAGGACCACGACGCCGATAAGAAACAAACGGTAGATACCCAGACCGATGCCGAATACGGACACCTGCCCCTTCAGGAAATCAGGCAGAAAAACAGGCTGCTGCGTGGGGCCCCAGACAAACGTCGCAGCGGCAATGACCATGAACACCAGACCAATCGAAAACAGCACCTGGTCAAGCGCACTGGCACGATACAGGCGCTGATACAGCGTGCGTTCAAGCACAAACCCCGCAACGGCAGCGGCAATGAATGCAATGGGCAGCGTCGCCAAAAACGGCACGCCCATGCGGTTCATGAGCTCTACGCAAACGTAACCCCCAAGCATGGCAAACGCGCCATGGGCCAGATTGACGAAATTCATCAGACCCATGGTGATGGAAAGACCAACACTGATAAGAAACAGCAATGCGCCGAAAGCAATACCATCGAAAAGGACACCGACCAGATTGCTTAACATGGCGGCCTCCGGAACGGCGAGGCGGGTGATGACACGGGGTCACCCTGCGGGACAT
>JAAYID010000311.1 GCA_012744285.1 Alcaligenaceae bacterium | reverse complement strand
GTTGCGAATCCACTCGTCGTGGAAATTCCACCTTCGATCACTGCGGTTTAACGGGAGGATTACCTTGCTATCTACCGACGTTTTGATCGGCTCAGGCCTGAGCCTGTGCGTGCTGCCACGCGATGTATTCCGAGCGACGCAGCCGGTAGCGGGCGATGCTGCCTTCGTGCAGTTGCTGCAGCGCTGCCGTGAGCAGCTCGCGGAATGCCGCTTGCTCGGCTTCAGTGGCGTGATCCTGCGCCACCTCGGCAATGACCGCAGGGCTGGGTTGGCGCAGCCCCTTGACGATGGTCTGCACCGCCTGAATCAGCGCCTCCCGGTACTTGATCTTCAACGGGTCGGGTTCGATCATCGTTTGCGCGATGGCCAGGTAGCGTTGGCAGGAACGCTCGTAGGCCCAGACGAACACGTCACGCAGCAACTCGATCTGGTTAAGTTCATACACCCCCAGCGTCCCTTCGATATAGGCGTGTTCCGGCACATCGATGAAGGACAGCGGGCAAAGGTTGTGCTTGAAAAGCGGAATATTGGCGCCGATGCGTGAGACGCGCTTGTTCACATCTTCAAACGGCTGCAGGTAGGGCAGTTGCACCATCAGGAAAAATGCCTGCTCGAACGGGTCGGGGATAGCCCCCGCCTTGGTCAGCAACAGCGTGAAACAGTCCTCAATCACCTGCGGCAGCGCCAGCGGGTGAAACACGGTGCCCGAGATATCCACCGGCCGACGCCGCAGGCGGCCACTGGCCTGCGGGTCACGCATCAGGTCCTGGGACAACACCGCGTGCAGGTTCTTGAAGGTGAAGGCGTCAAAGCCCACCTCGTCGGCATCCTCGATCAACATCTCGATGGCTGCCTTGTGATTCAGGATCATCTGCGTTTCGATGGCGTCCTTGCCCTTGGCCACCTGGCCGAACTCGATCAGGTTCTGGGTATCGAGCCGGCTGTAGGTGTTGCCCTCCAGCTTGGACGAGGCCCACGATAGATCGACCAGCAGTCGGCCCAGGATGTCCCTGGCGTAGGTGCCTGCTGGCCGCTCATTGGCAGACGTACGCCCCATTTCGTGCAGCTGGCATCGCAGCGACTCGGGCAGATAGAAGGTCGTGCCGGGCTGATAGGTTTCCAGAAACTCACGTTGGTAGCCGACCGGTCGGCGATGCATCAGCGGGCGCCGAACCTGATCGCGAATGGTCGCCCCTTCGGGTGATACGGGGACATACAACTCGGCCTCGGCCGTTGCCGTGGCGGTGAGTGTCATCGAAGCGCTGGCCGGCATGACGCTGCCGGAAATCAATTTGTAGACCAAGGCGATGCTTTCGCCCTCGGTGGTCACGCGCTGCTCATCGATCAGCTTTTGCAGACGACGTTGTAATGTGCGGCGATTGGGCTTGTAACCCTGGCGCCGCGCGATCTCGGCCTCAATGGCGGTGATGCCGATGCCGCTCGGATGCGCCGCGACGATGGATTCGATCAGTTTAAGTTCTTCGGTCAGCGTGGCGCGTGGCATCAGATGGGGCTCCTTGCGGTGAATCTGTCACGCCATGTCGTGCAGGAGTGACAAAGCGCGACGCTATTATGTCGTGCAATGTGTCGTGCTTCAAGCTAATTCTGTCGCGCTTCGGTCGAATGTGTCATCAGACTCGGTATGCCAACCACGCTGAAGCCAAACAGGACATCACTGACTACATCGTTAACTTTTATAACAGTACCCGATTGCATTCAAAACTTGGCTACCGATCACCCGCACAGTATGAAATGCTGGCCAGCCCTGCCGCC
>JAAYID010000310.1 GCA_012744285.1 Alcaligenaceae bacterium | reverse complement strand
GCTTAACCTCACCACCGGTGTCACACAGATCGCCAACGATATTGCCTGGCTGCACTGGATGATGATCATCATCTGTCTGGTCATTTTCATAGGCGTTTTCGGGGTCATGTTCTACTCCGTGATCATGCACCGCAAAGCACGCGGCGCTGTCCCGGCCAAGTTCCACGAGCACGTTGGCGTCGAAATCGCCTGGACCGTCGTTCCTTTCCTGATCGTCATTGGCATGGCGCTGCCCGCCACACGTACCGTGGTTGCCATGAAAGACACTTCAAGCGCCGACCTCACCGTCAAAGTCACCGGTTACCAGTGGAAATGGGGCTACGAGTACGTTGATGGCCCGGCTGCCGGCGTCGAATTCATGTCTAACCTGACGACCCCCATGTCGCAGCGCCTCGGCCTCGAGCCACCCGGTGAGTTCTACCTCATGGAAGTGGATAATCCACTGGTCGTACCGGTCGGCAAGAAAGTCCGCATCGTCCTTACGGCCGGTGACGTGATTCACTCCTGGATGGTGCCCGAGCTCGGCGTGAAACAAGACGCAATCCCCGGCTTCCTGCGCGACACCTGGTTCCGCGCCGAGAAAATCGGCACTTACCGCGGCCAATGCGCCGAATTGTGCGGTAAAGACCACGCGTACATGCCCATCGTTGTCAACGTCGTTTCGCAAGAAGACTACGACAAGTGGGCTGCCGAGCAGCAGAAAGCCTTGGCCAGTGCCGCTGGCGACCCCACCAAAGAATGGACCAAAGAAGAACTGGTCACCCGTGGTGAAAAAGTTTACGCATCGGCCTGCGTTGCCTGTCACCAGGCCAGCGGCAAGGGTAATCCGCCCGCCTTCCCGGCACTCGACGGCAGCGCTGTCGTCATGGGCCCAGCCAAAAACCAGATTCTCACGCTGCTGAATGGCGTTAACGGCACGGCCATGGCCGCCTTCCGCGACCAGTTCAATGATGTTGAAATCGCTGCTGTCAGCACCTACATCCGCAACGCCTGGGGCAATGCGGGCAAAGGTCAGGAACCCGTCGTACAACCTGCCGCTGTTTCGGCATTACGCTAACCCTTGTTGGCACCTGTAATTCAATTCACAAGTTTTTCTGCCGGGGCGGCTTGCCTGCCCCGGGAAAAGTAGGAAGGAGTCCACCATGAGCAGTGTTACTGCCGATCACGTCCACGGGCACGATGATCACGCCCACCATGGCGTACCTACCGGCTGGCGCCGGTGGCTGTTCGCTACCAACCACAAAGATATCGGGACGATGTACCTCATCTTCTCGTTCATCATGCTGCTTGAAGGCGGCACGCTGGCCTTGTTGCTGCGTACCGAGCTCTTCTCGCCCGGTCTGCAATTCTTCCAGCCCGAATTGTTCAACCAGTTCACGACACTGCACGGCATCATCATGGTGTTCGGCGCGGTCATGCCCGCGTTTGTAGGCTTCGCCAACTGGATGATCCCCCTGCAAATCGGCGCATCCGATATGGCCTTTGCACGCATGAACAACTTCAGCTTCTGGCTGTTGCCCGTCGGTGCCATTCTGTTCACCGCATCGTTCTTCGTACCCGGTGGCGCCATGGCCGCAGGCTGGACCATGTACGCACCGCTCACCCTGCAAATGGGCATGGGCATGGATCTGGCCATTTTCGGTGTTCACATCCTGGGTGCCTCATCCATCATGGGTGCGATCAACATCGTGGTGACCATCCTGAACATGCGCGCACCCGGCATGACCCTGATGAAAATGCCGCTGTTCTGCTGGACCTGGCTCATCACGGCTTACCTGCTTATTGCCGTGATGCCTGTTCTGGCCGCAGCAGTCACCATGCTGCTCACCGACCGTCACTTCGGCACCGCGTTCTTCAACGCCGCCGCCGGTGGTGACCCCGTTCTTTACCAGCACGTATTCTGGTTCTTCGGCCACCCCGAGGTGTACATCATGATTCTGCCGGCATTTGGTATCGTGTCGGCCATCATTCCGGCGTTCTCGCGCAAGAAACTGTTCGGCTATGCCTCCATGGTGTACGCAACAGCCGCCATCGCGATCCTGTCGTTCCTGGTTTGGGCGCACCACATGTACACCACCGGCATGCCCGTTACCGGCCAGCTGTACTTCATGTATGCCACCATGCTCATTTCGGTACCTACCGGCGTGAAGATCTTCAACTGGGTGGCCACCATGTGGCGCGGCTCCATGACGTTCGAAACCCCCATGCTGTTCTCGATCGGGTTCCTGTTCGTGTTCACCATCGGTGGCTTCACCGGCCTGATCCTCTCAATGGCCCCCATCGACATCGCCGTGCATGACACGTACTACGTTGTGGCTCACTTCCACTACGTGCTGGTTGCCGGTTCGTTGTTTGCCCTGTTTGGCGGCGCCTACTACTGGCTGCCCAAATGGACAGGCCGCATGTACGACGAGCGTCTGGGCAAATGGCACTTCTGGATGACCATGATCTCGTTCAACGTCACCTTCTTCCCGATGCACTTCCTGGGTCTGGCCGGCATGCCGCGTCGTTATGCCGACTACGCCGCACAGTTCACCGACTTCCACCAGATCGCCACCATCGGTGCCTTCTGGTTCGGCCTGTCGCAGCTGATCTTTGTTTACGTTGTGCTCAAGGCCTACTCGGGTCGTGGTGAAATCGCATCAGCCAAGCCATGGGAAGGCGCTGAAGGCCTTGAATGGACTGTGCCATCTCCCGCACCGTTCCACACCTTCGAAACACCGCCCGTCGTCAAATAAGGCCACGCACACAAATGACACCAGAACAACGTCGCCGCAACCGCATCACCGGGTTGATCCTCGCCGCCATCGTCTTTGCGATCATGGGTTGGGTCATTTACCGCGGCGGCATTGGTGGTTAATTTTTGTACCAGGTTACTCATGAGCAAAGACATCCGAGAACTTTCGCAACGCAAACTGAATTTTTTCCAGACACTCAAGGCTGTACTTTGGGGGTTCTTTGGCGTGCGAAAGGGCAAGGGTTACAGCGAAGATATCGCCAAACTCAACCCCGTCCACCTCATTGTCGCCGCCGTCATTGGCACGATACTGTTTGTGGTCGGGCTGGTCCTGGTGGCACAATGGTTCGTCGCCCAAGCGGTTTGAACCGGTTTGTAAAAATTCAATAACTAGGAGAACACCATGAGTGCAAGTCACTCGGTTACCGACGGTAAGGCACCTTACTACTACGTGCCCGCCGATTCCGCACACCCGGTGCGGGCCAGCGTTGCGCTGCTGATCGTCCTGATTGGCGCGGCGCTTTGGGTCAACAGCATTTCGTTCGCCCCCTACATGTTCGGCGTCGGCCTGCTGATGCTGTTTGTCGTCTTGTGGGGCTGGTTTGGCGATGCCATCCGCGAATCCGAAGCCGGCCTCAACAGCCAGCGCGTCGACCACTCGTACCGCTGGAGCATGGCCTGGTTCATCTTCTCCGAAGTCATGTTCTTTGCAGCATTCTTCGGGTCGCTGTGGTACGTGCGTGAAATCACTACGCCCTGGCTGGCCAGCATCGACCACCAGAACATGTTGTGGCCCAACTTCACTGCAGCATGGCCCAACTTCGGCCCTGCCGGCATCGTTGAAGAGTTCCAGACTGTCGGCCCGTTCTGGCTGCCCACAATCAATACGGCACTGCTGCTGACATCCGGCCTGACCCTGACCATTGCCCACCACGCACTGCGCGCGGGTCAGCGTGGTAAAACAGCATTCTGGCTGGCCTCTACAGTCATTCTGGGCTTCATCTTCGTGGCCTGCCAGGCCTACGAATACATCCACGCCTACAACGACCTGAACCTGAAATTCAATTCAGGGGCTTATGGTTCGTTGTTCTACTTGCTCACCGGCTTCCACGGCTTCCACGTCATTCTGGGCGCCACCATGTTGCTGGTCATCTTCTTCCGTGTCATGAAAGGCCACTTCACCGCCGACAACCACTTCGGTTTCGAAGGGGCGGCCTGGTACTGGCACTTTGTTGACGTCGTGTGGCTGGGTCTGTACCTGTTCATCTACTGGTTCTAACCGGCGTATCGGCTACAACTGGCCCGGCGTTAACGCCGGGCTGATTAAAACGGCAAACTGCATAAACAGTTTGCCGTTTTTTTATATCCGTTCCCGCTGCATCCGTTTGTCGTTGTTCGAAACCGGTAACACAGACCCTGCGGGCGCAGGCATCTGCCGACAGGGCCCACCCAGGCCCGCACGACCCTATTGTCTCAGGCCGATTCCCGTACTTTGAATCCAGCCCATGTAATTGGCGAACAACAAGAACAGAAACAGGGCAATCGACAAGCCGATACGGATCGTCAAGGCATTGACCGTGCGATTACTGCCACCCTTGTCGCGCATGAGGTACACAAATGCCGACGCCAGACTGGCCAGAATGCCCAGAAACACCAGAATCACAATGAAGCGCATGCGGCCCTCTCTGAAGAAACTATAATTATCGCAGACATGGCCAACGCTTCTTTTTCATTTCGTATCCTTGCTGCGTTTATCCTCCTGGCGGTGGTGGCGGTGGTTTGCGCCTCGCTTGGCCGGTGGCAGCTGGGGCGCGCCGCCGAGCGCGAAGCCATTCACGCCCGGATCATGGCCGGCCGTCAGGCCACCCCGCTAACCCTCGGCCCCGACGCATCCGCACCAGATCTGCAAGACTGGCGTGCGGCCCAGGTTACGGGCCAATGGCTGAACCGGTATACCGTGCTTCTGGCAAACCGCAACCTTGAAGGCCGCCCGGGCTATTGGGTGGCCACCCCGCTGGCGCTGTCCGCATCTGCGCACTCCCGAACCCGCAACACCCCCTCGGCCGACTTGTCACCCGCAACCGTCGCTGCCAGCGATCGGGCCATTCTGGTATTGCGGGGCTGGATACCCCGGCCACTGGGGGCCAACGCAACGTTGCCCCCACTGTCGGCCCCGACCGGCCTCCAGACCATCCAGGGCGAACTGCGTGAACACGTCCCTCGGCTGTTTGATCTGGGTACCCTGGGCGGCACAACAAACGCCGGCCTGCCCGCCGACCCGGCGGCCGTGCAAGCGCCGCTGGAAGTACAGAATATCGACCTTGAAAACTTTGCTGCCGTAACTGGCATAAAATTGCTGCCTGCTGTGCTGCAACAAACCTCGGCCGCCGCACTGGAAGACGGCACCCCCCTGATTCAAAACTGGCCAACTCCGTCACTCGATGCGGACAAGAACCGGGGCTATGCCGTGCAGTGGTTTGCCTTTGCGGCCATTGCGGCAGGCGCATGGCTGGTTCTGGCCTGGCGCACCCTGCGGCGTCGGTCATCACGCGGCACAATTGCTTTACAAAAGGAATAACTGTGGTTAGCACTACTCCCCGTCCGCCCTCATCAGCGGTCAAGCCGCGTTCGATCAAACCTCTGATCTGGATTCTCGTCCTGTGTCTGGCTCCGGTTGTCTTCGCCCTGCTGGCCTACTATGTTCCGGCACTCGGGCTGCGCCCCGATGGCACAAAAAACTACGGCCAGCTGATTCAACCGCAGCGACCCATCCCCGCCGCAGACAGTCTGGGGCTGACAACCCTTGACGGCCAACCGTTCGACCTGGCCAGCCTGAAAGGTAAATGGCTGCTGATGACTGCCGACCAGGCGGCATGCCCCGAATCGTGCGTTGAAAAGCTGTTCATCCTGCGCAACTCGCATGCGGCGCAAGGCAAGAACGTCGAGCGGGTAGCACGTGTGTGGTTCATTACCGATGACGCCGAAGTCCCCCAGGTGGTTCAAGACGCCTACATTGGCACCGTCATGCTGCGGGCTGACCCTGAAAAACTCGCCAGTTACCTGACCGCCAACACGGTAACGCAGCCCGGCACAAGCCCCGCGCAAACCCTGGCACAACCCATGTGGGTCATCGACCCTTTGGGTAATCTGATGCTGGAATTCCCGCCCGACGACGGCACAGCACCCGAAGAGCGTGGGCCCAAAGTACGCAAAGACCTGAGCAAACTGATCTACCACTCGCGCATTGGCTGACACCATGATCGACGCTATCAAAGCCCGCTACCGCAAGCTGGTGTTTTTCACCTGGTTTCTGACGCTTGACCTGATCATGTTCGGTGCTTTTGTACGCCTGACCGACTCGGGCCTGGGCTGCCCGGACTGGCCAGGCTGCTACGGCAAGGTAACCCCCCTTGGCGCCTCCGAGCACATCCGCCAGGCGGTCGAAACGATGCCCTACGGGCCGGTCAGCTTCCCGAAAGCCTGGATCGAAATGATCCACCGTTATGTCGGTGCCCTGTTAGGCCTGCTGATCATCCTCATCGTCATCATGGCATGGCGGCACCGTAAAACACTCGGGCATACGCCGCGCCTGGCAATTGTTACCCTGATCGCCGTTTGTGTTCAAGGTGCCTTCGGCGCCTGGACGGTAACCCTGAAACTGATGCCCATCATCGTCACCATCCACTTGCTGGGCGGCATGACGCTGCTGGCCCTGATGACCTGGCTGGCCGTTCGCGTCAAAGAACACCCGGCGCTCTCGCCGCAGGCCGCGCGCTGGTTTCCCTGGATGGCGCTGGGCTTTATTCTGGTATTTGTCCAGATCGCCCTGGGCGGCTGGGTCAGTACCAACTACGCGGCGCTGGCGTGCATGGACTTCCCGACCTGTAACGGCCAGTGGGTACCCCCCATGGACTTGCACGGTGGTTTTTCATTGATTCGAGCTTTGGGCGAACTGCCGTCGGGCGAGATGATCTCGCAGCAAGCCTTGACCGCCATCCACTGGGTGCACCGCAACTTTGCCTTTGTCGTCTTTGCATACCTGGGGTTTCTTGCCCTGAAGCTGCGCAAAGAACCCGGCCTGAGCACACCGGCCAACGCCATTTTGCTGCTGTTGCTGGCCCAATTATTCACAGGCCTGACCACCATCTTTTTCGAATGGCCCTTGCTGATTGCCGTTCTGCATAACGGCGGCGCTGCGGGTCTGGTACTGTTCTCAACGACCCTGCTGGTTCGCCTGGCGGGCACGCGCCAGACTACAATAACGCCATGAACACCGCATCGCTCCAACACCCCGGCCTCTGGCGCCAATACTGGGTCCTCACCAAGCCACGCGTCACGCAACTGGCCGTCTTTTGCGCCATTATCGGCATGTTTCTGGCCACACCCGGCCTGCCCGCATGGCAGCCCGTGGTCGCAGGTACCGCAGGCATCTGGCTGCTGGCCGCAGCCGCCTTCGCAATCAACTGTCTTATCGAGCAGGAAGTTGACGCCAAAATGCAGCGCACGGCCCGCCGCGCGACGGCGCAGGGCACCATTACCAACACCCAGGTACTGGTCATGTCCGGGATACTGGGCGGTGCCGGCATGCTGGTGCTCTACCATTGGGTCAACCCGCTCACCATGTGGCTGACCTTCGCCACCTTTGTGGGCTACGCCATTATTTACACCATCATCCTGAAACCCCTGACCCCCCAGAATATCGTCATCGGGGGGCTTTCCGGGGCCATGCCACCCGCCCTGGGCTGGGCGGCTGTGGCCAACGCGGTGCCCGCCGAGGCCTGGGTGCTGGTCCTGATCATTTTTATCTGGACGCCCCCCCACTTTTGGGCGCTGGCCTTGTACCGCAACACCGACTACGCGGAATCGGGCCTGCCCATGCTGCCGATTACCCACGGGCAGCAGTTCACCCTGCTGCATATCTTCCTGTACAGCCTGGTGCTGTTCGCGTCCACACTCCTGCCCTTCATGATCCGCATGAGCGGGGTGCTTTATCTGGCCTGTGCCATCGTCCTCAGCGGCATGTTTGTCGGGTACGCGTGGCAGCTGTACCGCAACTACTCCGACGCGCTTTCGCGCAAACTGTTCCGCTTTTCAATTCTGTACCTGTCACTGCTGTTCCTTGCACTGCTGGTCGATCATTGGGTAATGCTGCTGTGATTTCTTTTTCACCCTCTCGTCGTGCCGGGCTGAAACTGGCGGCTGCACTGGGGTTAAGCGCGCTGCTTGCCGCCTGCGGTCCCGAACCCAAGCCATCCTTTTCAGGCACCGATATTTCCGGAACCGGGCTGGGCAAAGAACTGGCCATGCTCGACCACACAGGTCAACCACGCACATTGGCCGACTACAAAGGCAAGGCGCTGGTGGTATTTTTCGGCTTTACCCATTGTCCTGACGTTTGCCCGACTGCACTGGCACAACTGGCCCAAACCCTGCAGCTTCTGGGTGATCGCGCAGGCGAAGTCCAGATCGCCATGATCAGCGTCGACCCTGAACGCGACACCCCTGAAATCATGGCCCGCTACGTCAAGGCCTTCGACAACAGCTTTGTCGGCCTGACCGGTACGCCGCAACAGCTGCAACAAACCGCAAAGTCGTTCAAAGCCTATTACGCAAAAGTCCCCGACAAGGCGAACAACAGCTACACCATGGATCACAGCGCTTCGTTTTATCTGTTCGACAAGAACGGTCAGGCACGCGTGCTGGCCAGTGGCATCTCATCGGCCCAAGACCTTGCCAAAGATATAAAATCAATACTCAATTGAGTATTTGCCACTGAAGCACCGGCAGATCGAATCCAATGTCTTCTAATCTGCCGGAATCGCCTCCTTGCCAAACCCGAACTCCTCCTGGCCCGCCAGACCTGACCTCTGGCCTGATCAAACCCCCGTTTTCCACCATCTGCCGCGTCAACGCCAGCCGCGCCCGATCCGACAGGCCCTTTGCCTCGTCGCCACCCTGACGCTCCTGATTTTTCTCTCGTTAATCGTCGCGGCAGCGGCGGCCACAACAACCGGAAGCGGAGCCAATGTCACCGGCCACTACAAGGTTAACGCCACGCCGTCGAATGCCACGGCCTCAACAGGCGCGGCGGCTACGCATCAACGCCTGCAAATCGGGGTATTCAATTATCGGCCCGCCGACATCCTGCGCCCCATGTGGCAGCCCCTGGCCAGCTATCTGCAACAACACCTTCCTGATCATGACATCCACCTGCACTTTCTTGATCAAGAAGAAATGGCCGAAGCCGTAGGCAACGGGCTGCTGGACGTCGTATTCACCAACCCGGTGCATTACATCAGCCTGCGGGTTAACGGGCTACTTTCCGGTGCGATTGCCACCCAGGTCACGCTTGAACAAGGCCATGCCGTATCGCAACTGGGGGGTGTCATCATCCGCCGGGCTGACCGCAATGACCTGAATCGCCTGGACGACCTTGACAGAAAATCGGTAGCCATAGCGGGCAAACAGTATCTGGGCGGGTATACCGCACAGGCGGCCTGGCTGATGCGACACGGAGTCAACCTCAAGCAGATCAATTTCATCGAACTGGGCAACCCGCACGACAAGATCATCACTGCGGTCATGCAAGGCCGGGCCGACGCAGGCTTCATCCGGTCTGGTGTACTGGAGGCCATGGTCAAAGAAGGCCGCCTGCAACCTGATGAGCTGGTCGTCATTGAACCGATCCAGTGGCCCGGCTTCCCTTTCCAGGTGACTACACCGTTGTACCCCGAATGGGCGGTTGCTGCGCTCAGCCACGTGGGTCACGACATCAGCCGTCGCATTTCAGCCGCGCTGCTGGCCCTTGAGCCCGACGACCCGGCTGCGCTTGCAGCGGGCATTTACGGGTTTACCATCCCGAAAGACTACAGTCTGGTTGAAAACGCCATGGTTGATCTTCGTGTGCCCCCGTTTGATGCCGCGCCCGTCGTAACATTCGAAGAGTTCGTACGGCAAAACCTGATCACTGCGCTGCTGATATTGGGCGGGGTATTGGCGAGCATCGCGTTTTTCCTTCGGGTCGCCTGGCTGAACCGCCGACTGAGCTTACTCAACAAAGAACTGCATAGCGTCGCTGAAGAACGCAATCAACTGATACAACGCTTCACGGAGCTGGCCAACAACGTGCCCGGAGCACTGTACCAGTATCGCCTCAGAGCCGATGGCAGCTCTCATTTCCCGTTTGCCAGTGAACGGATTCACCATGTGTACGGCTATCCGGCGTCCGTTGTTGGCAATGACGCTTCAGTCGTTTTTTCAAGCATCCACAGCAACGATCTGGATCGCTTGCGTCGCAGCATTACCGATTCGGCAAAATCCCTGGCGCAGTGGAATGCAACGTACCGCTTCAACCACCCCACCAAGGGTGAGCGCTGGATCGAAGGCAGCGCAACACCCTCGCGCCAGCCCGACGGCAGCATTACGTGGCACGGCTACATTGCCGACATTACTGAAGAGCACTTGAACCGTGAGCGCATCCAGCTCACGGCACGCGTTGTTGCGGCAAGCCACGAAGGAATCGTGATTCTTGACAGTCATCTCAACATCATCGAAGTCAACCCGGCCTTCACCCGCATTACCGGCTATGACGTTGCAACCGTGAAAGGCCGATCGCCACGGATTCTGGCTCTGGACGACCGCGCGCCGCCATTCAGCGACAACGCGCTGCGGCTGTTGAACGAGGGTGGCATGTGGCGTGGCGAAACCCGACTGTGCAGCAAACAGGGCAAGGCCATACCGGTCATGCTATCGATGGCTCCGGTCGCCAACGCCGACCAGGACTTCACGCATTTCGTCATGCTGTTCAGCGACATCACCACCATCAAACAACACGAGGAAGAGCTTGAGCGTATCGCCCACTACGATGCCCTTACAGGGATTCCGAACCGGCGCCTGCTGATTGACCGCCTGCAGCAGGCCACGGCATTGGCGCGGCGTACTGAACAGCCACTGGCGATCTGCATGCTTGATCTGGACGGTTTCAAACCCGTCAACGATACGCTCGGACACGAAGCCGGCGACCGTCTTCTGGTTGAAATCGCACAACGCCTGCAATCGGTGACCCGCAGCGAAGACACCGCGGCCCGTCTTGGGGGTGATGAGTTCACGCTGATCCTTGTCAATCCGGCAAGTACCGCATTGTTTGAACGGATCCTGAATGCCATCAACCAGCCCGTCAACCTGGCCGAAGGTACCGTCACGGTTTCCGCCAGTATCGGGGTTGTCTACCTTGAGCCAGGCATGCAGGCTGACGATGACCAGTTGCTGCGCATGGCCGACCAGGCCTTGTACGAATCAAAGAAACGCGGGCGCAACCGTTTTACCGTATACGGCGCATTGGACACATGGTAGAAAAAAGGGGCGCCGAGGTTGGCGCCCCCGAAAACCCGCTTCAGAAGGGAGGGGATTGAGAGAAGCAGAAGCGGTACAAGCTACAGGACACAACGAGGTAAATTGTCAACTGTGGCTTATACGGATTAGTCTGAATGGCGGATATTTAGTTCGATGCCATAAACCACTAAATTGCAACCGCTTGTGTCAGCCCGCCAGCGCAACCCGCATTTTCTTGAATGCTGCCGCTTCAATCTGGCGGACCCGTTCAGCCGAAATGCCGTATTCAGCCGCCAGATCATGTAAAGTGGCGCCACCGTCGTCTTGCAACCAGCGCGCTTCGACAATACGACGCGAGCGCGCGTCAAGCGCTTCGAGCGCCTGGGCCAAAGCCGGCCCCTGAAGCTGATCGACCGCACGCCGCTCAAGCACCGACGAAGGTTCTTGATGCCCTTCATCAGACAGATAGGACACCGGCGCAAACGCGTCATCGTCATCGTGCGGGGCTTCGAGGGCCAGTTCACGGCCGGTAAGACGCACTTCCATTTCGCTGACATCTTCCGGGCGAACATTAAGTTCACGCGCAATGGCGTCAACCTGGGCCGTGTCAAGTGTCTGGCCATCGGGGCGCATTTTGCGCAGGTTGAAAAACAACTTGCGCTGAGCCTTGGTGGTGGCAATTTTGACCATACGCCAGTTGCGCACAATGTATTCGTGGATTTCGGCCTTGATCCAGTGCACGGCAAACGACACCAGCCGTACGCCACGGTCGGGATCAAAGCGCTTGACCGCCTTCATGAGACCGATATTGCCTTCCTGGATAAGATCGGCATGGGCAAGGCCATACCCCAGATATTGGCGCGAGATGGACACCACCAGCCGCAAGTGCGACAAAATAAGCTGGCGGGCGGCTTCGAGATCGGCCTCGTCGCGCAAACGCTTGCCCAGTTCGGTTTCTTGCTCGGGCGAAAGCACAGGTAAACGATTGACCGCTGCAATGTAGGCCTCGATAGTGCCTAGTGCACCGGGGTTCGAGATGGCTGCTGCCAGTGCTGTGTTGGACAGCGCCAGGGATTGCGATGGTGTAGTCATTGTGAAGTGCAGTCCTGATCCTTGGGATAGTCAAGTTTTATATTAGCACTCTATACCATCGAGTGCTAACTAATCTGACCATCAGACCGCCACCCCTGTGGATAAGTTCCAAAAAAAAGCGCTCACACAAGAGCGCCGAAGCGGTTGTGTGAGCGCAAACTCTCTCTCGTAAGCCAATTACTACACACGAAGCACCAGGACTTCGTGATTCATCAGAAGCAATTTCCATGCCATAAATCAGGACACCCTCATGACCGCGGGCTGAGAGCCCTACTTAAAAATAACAAAGACAGGTATGAGAATCATTCTTATTTAATATATAATCGTCGGGTTGCCGTTACATCAGGCAACATTGCGCGCCCAACCGGGCTCTCGCGCGACTGACCCCGACCATTAAACCGGGCGTACTACGCCCCATGTTGCCTGTTTCCATGAACGCCACCACGACCAAGCATCGCAGCAAAAACGCCTGGATGAAAACCATGCACCAGTGGCACTGGATCAGTGCAGCACTCAGCCTGGCCGGCCTGATGCTGTTTGCGGTGACTGGCATCACACTGAACAACGCGTCCATGTTTGAAGGCAGCCCGGTCACGACGCGCCATGAACTGACAGTGCCTGCCGATATTCTTCGTGGGCTGCACGCCCGGATGCACAGCGACGAGAACGAGAACAGTAACGGACCAGCCGACAGCCCTGCCAACACCGAAGCGGCGGACACGGCCACACCAAAAAGCACTACGGCATCGTTACAGCCAGACCTTGAAAACTGGCTGGATCAGGCGCTCGGCATCCGCATTGCGGGGCGTCCCGCTGAAATGTCGGCCGATGAGATCTATGTATCCTTGCCCGAGCCCGGCGGAGATGCCTGGCTGGCTATCGACCTGAACAACGGCGCACTGGAGTACGAACGCATCCACCGTGGCCTGGTGGCCTATCTGAACGATTTGCACAAAGGCCGTCACAGCGGCCAGGTCTGGAGCTGGTTCATTGACCTTCTGGCCATCGCCTGCGTGGTGTTTGCCATCACGGGGCTCTTCCTGCTGAAAATCCATGGCAAGAACCGGCCCATGACCTGGC
>JAAYID010000309.1 GCA_012744285.1 Alcaligenaceae bacterium | reverse complement strand
TTCCAGCTCGCGCACCAGCATGGCGCTGGCGGTGCCTGCACCAATGACGACGACGGGCTTGCCCTGGCCCCGGCCCGGGTTGTACAGCCGATGCTCTTTCCACATGCGCCAGGCAATACGGCCCCCACCCATAAGCAGCAGCAGCAATAACGGGTACAAAATGACGACAGATCGTGGAATGACCAGACTGGCAGGGGCCAGCGCGGCAATCAGAAGCACCACAATGGCCGAGGCAATAACCGCTTTCAATACGCGCCGCAAGTCGGGCAGGCTGGCAAAAATCCACATGCCCCGGTACAGGCCCGCCCAGCGGCTGGCGACCAGTTGGGTGAGCAACAAGGGGAACAGGCTGGTTTGAATGGTGTATTCAAAACCGTAGGGCCACTCGAAGTTGAATCGCAGTAAAAAAGCGCCTAGCCAGGCCACAATGACACAGCACAGGTCAAACAGCAGGACAAGCGTCGAGCGTAACGATTTCATGAATTGGAGGATGGCGTATCTGGGCGCGCTTCAGGTTTGCCGGCACTGAAGGCCCAGGCCAGGGCAATCAGGGGTGCATAGGCGACAAGAAGGGCTATTGTGCCATCAATCAGTCGTAGTGCCGTCAGCAGGGCCAACGGGAACAGCCATAGCAGGTTGATGGCAACGACCGACAGCGTGACGGTTTTGTGGCTGGCGAAACGGCGCGATGCGTACTGGTAGGCGTGGCTGCGGTGGGCCTGGTAGACCTTTTCGCCGTTGAGCAGGCGGCGCAGCAAGGTGAAGGTGGCATCGCAGATGAAGACCCCCGACAGGATCAGCCAGCAGTAGAACAGGTTGGGGTCAATATGACCGGCACGCAGGCTGAATGCGGCCAGGGTAATGCCCAGAAAGCCGCTGCCGGCATCGCCCATGAAGATTTTGGCAGGGGGGAAGTTCCAGATCAGGAAGCCGGTGACGCTGCCGGCCAGCAGCAGGGGCAGCCAGATCAGTTGAGTGTGACCCAGCACGCTGTACAGGGCAGCCCCGCCCAGGGCAACACACAGCGTTTGCGCGGCAGCCAGGCCATCGATCCCGTCCATGAAATTGTAAAGATTCAGCAGCCAGATGATGTAAAGCAGGCCGAGCACGCCGCTGGCCATCCCCAAGTGTATAGGGTAGCCGAAGACGGTTAACGGCGGTACCCCGCCAAAAGACCACAGCAAGATGCCCGCGCCGGCGGCATGACCGACCAGACGCCATCGGGCCGGCAACGGGTGGTGGTCGTCAATGAAGCCGGTGATCGCCACGATCAGGCTGGCGCCGATCAAGGCCCAGGTGCCGGGTGGCGTCGTGATGGGCAGGGCGGTGCTGATGGCGGCAAAAACGGTGAAGACCAGTACAAATGCCACGCCGCCACCGCGTGGGGTGGGGCGGGTGTGTGAACTGCGCGCGTTCGGGATGTCGAGCACGTTGCGCTTCAGGGCATAGTGACGTAGTACGTCCGTTAGCACCCATGCGAGCAATGCGCCAAGAACCAGGCTGAAAATCATCAAGACGGTTCGGGCCTCGGTCAGGGTTCGCGGTGGCGAAAGCGGTTGACCCAGTAGCGGGTTGAGGCGTCGTGTGACTCGGGCAGCGTTGTTTCACCCTTCAGGGCTTTGAGCAGGCCCCCTGCCAGCACTTTGCCGTATTCAACGCCCCACTGGTCAAACGGGTTGATATTCCACATGACCCCTTGGGTGAAGATTTTGTGCTCGTACAAGGCCAGCAGGGCACCCAGGGTATAGGGCGACAGTTTGGGCAATACAATTAGCGTGGATGGCCGCCCGCCCGGATGGGTACGGTGGTGCGCGAGTTCTTGTGCTTGTTCAGGCGAACGCCCTTCGGCCAGCCCTTCGGCATAGGCTTGCTCGTAGCTTTTACCGCGCAGCAGGGCCTCGCGCTGGGCCAGACAGTTGGCGATCAGGTGGGTGTGATGATCAGGCCATTGATGGTCGGCGTTCTGGCAGACAATGAAGTCAACCGGGGCGCCGTCGCTGCCCTGGTGCAGCCATTGGAAGAAGGTGTGTTGGGCGTCGGTGCCGGGCATGCCCCATACGGCGGGGCCGGTGG
>JAAYID010000308.1 GCA_012744285.1 Alcaligenaceae bacterium | reverse complement strand
TGACTGATCCAGGTGTCGCCCACGCGGCAGCAAATCCGGTTGGAGGCAACACTGCACCCAGCAACGACACCACCTACAGCCCCGCGCTTGTCGACGCCGTCAAAGCCTTCCAGGCACGCCATGGTCTGACCGTAGACGGCATTATCGGCCCCGGCACCTTTGCACAACTGCAAATCACCCCTGCCCAACGGGTAGAGCAAATGGCGCTGACGCTTGAACGCCTGCGCTGGACGCCCTTGCTGTCCGGGCCGCGCATGATCGTAGTCAATGTTCCTGAGTTCATGCTGCGCGCCTACGAGGTCAAGCCTGACGGCACCATCGACATCAACCTGCAAATGCGAGTCATTGTGGGCCGGGCCCTGGACACCAGCACGCCGCTGTTTGACGAAGACATGCGCTTCATTGAATTCAGCCCCTACTGGAATATCCCGCCCTCCATTGCCCGGGGCGAAACCCTTCCCCGTCTGCGCCGTGACCCGGCCTACTTCAACCGGCAGGGTTTCGAGTTTGTGATGAAAGACGGCTCGGTATCGACCGAACTGTCGCAGGCCAACCTGGATGCCGTGCAACACGGTGCTGCCCGTATTCGCCAGCGTCCGGGCCCGCAGAATGCGCTGGGCGACATCAAGTTCATCTTCCCGAACAACACCAATATCTACCTCCACCACACCCCAGCGCCCCAACTGTTTGAGCGGGCGCGCCGAGACTTCAGCCATGGCTGCATCCGGGTCGAGGCCCCGGTGGCACTGGCCCAGTTTGTCTTGAAAAACGACCCGCGCTGGACACAACAGCGCATTGAGACGGCCATGCAGGCCGGAAAAGCACAGACAATCCGGCTGGCCGAACCCCTGCCTGTCGTGCTGGCCTACAGTACCGTCGTCGTGCTGGATGGCACCGTCTACTTTTTCGACGACATCTATGGCCACGACAAAAAACTGGCCAACGCCTTGAAAAAAAGGGCATAATTAACCCTGCCCGGCAGGGTGCCCACCCTGTTCGGCGTAATTTTTACCCTGCCCCACACAAACCGGAAACCGCGCTATTGCGGTTTCTGTGTTTTTTTACAGGCTGCGCTCAGCAGCCCAGTTTCAGGTATTTGCCCATGTCAGCTCCTCCACACGCGTCGCGCCGCAGTTTCCTGCGTCGTGCAGCCACCCTTGTTGTTGCTTCCAGCCTTCCCGTTATTTCTGCCCCGGTACTGGCCGGCCTCAGGCCACAGCCCCGCGATGTCGCCCTGAATCACACGCACCGCCCCGACCGGTTGTCTTTGGTGTATGCACGGGGCGACCAGTATCTGCCACCCGCCCTGGATAAACTGAATTTTTTCCTGCGCGACCACTACACCGAAAATGTCGGCACGATGGACCCACAGCTGTACGACATTCTGAACCAGATCAGCCGGCTGCTGAAAACCGATATCCCGTACGACATCATTTCCGGCTATCGCGACCCGTTCACCAATGAACGCCTGCGCACCACGCGCGGTGGCGGCGTGGCCAAACGCAGCCTGCACATGGAAGGCAAGGCACTGGACATCCGCTTGCCCGGGGTGCCGCTGACAGAATTGCGTGATGCCGCACTTGAGGTCAACGCCGGTGGCGTGGGGTATTACCCCCGATCGCAATTTGTCCACATCGACACCGGTAAGGTCCGCAGCTGGTAGCAACGGCGCGCTTCCGGAATTGCACACGGCCGCACCCGCAGCCCAAGCCAAGGTAACGGCAGGCGGCGCCGAGCCCTCTAAAACCAGTAACGTAATCACTTTTTACAGAAAAAGGCCACGAACGTCGGTCTTTTTTTGCGTTCTTGTCTGAATAATAGCTGAAGATATCGTATTATTTAATGCAATAAAACAACACATCACCGAGGCTTGATGTCGCTGCTCCTCATTCTCGCCCTGCCCTTCATTGGAAGTCTTCTGGCGGCCCTGCTGCCCGGTAACGCCCGCAACCTTGAAGCGTGGCTCGCCGGTATCATCGCAGTAACGTGTGCGATCATGCTCGCCACGTATTACCCGGCCGTGTCTACCGGGCTGGTCATCAAAGAAGTCCGTCCCTGGATTCCCTCGGCCATGGAAATCGACTTCACCCTGCGGATCGATGGCTATGCCTGGCTGTTTGCCATGCT
>JAAYID010000307.1 GCA_012744285.1 Alcaligenaceae bacterium | reverse complement strand
GCCTGAAGGCCGATATATACAAAGATATTGAATTCAATATCACGTTGACACCGCTGGTTGATGGTAAAGATAACCAGTTGGTCAACCGCGAGCGCGCAGCGGCCTGAGCTGTTTAACTCAAAATGCTCCACAGAATGAATGACTGAACAAAACGACATTCTTGGCAGCGCTCAAACAGCGGCAGAACGGGCAATCTTGCTCGTTCTGCCCGAGCACATCAGCCATCTCGAACGACTCCGTCTGCTGACGACGCCAAACCGGTTGCCCACCGTAACGGTCGTTGGCAAATACAATCATGGCAAAAGCCGGTTGCTGAATGAACTGCTCGGTCAAGACCAGTTTTCAGTTGCCGACAAACGTGAAACCATCACATTGTCCAGTCAGACGCACCAAGCGGTTTGTTGGCTGGATGCCCCCGGCCTTGACGCCGATATCAGCCTGGATGACGATCGCCTGGCCCTGCGGGCCGTCTGGATTGAGTCCGATATCCGGCTGTTTGTACATACGGCCAAAGAAGGCGAGCTTGACGGTTGCGAACTCGACATCGTGAAGCGGTTGTGTAACGACGAAGGTCTAACGCAACGCAAGACGTTGTTTGTGTTGTCCCAGATCGACCAGCTGCCTGGAACAGGCGAACTCGAGAATATTCTGAAGGCTCTCGGTCAACAGGCACCGGGCACGGTCTTTCATGCCGTTTCATCAACACGGCATCGGCAAGGCCAAACCGAACATAAGCAATTACTGGTGCAGAAAAGCGGGATTCCTGCACTTCAAGAGCGGATATCTGATGCCGTGGCCAAAGTACCGCAGGCCCGGGCCTTTGAAGCCGCCCGGCTCTTTGACCACTTCAGCACTGAACTGCAACAGCAGCATGCCTTGCGCCAACAACGGCTGGAGGCCCTGCTGAAACGGCAATTTGAACAACACCATCAATTCGACAACGGCCTGCACACCGTATTAGCGAAGGTTCAAACCGACTTGCTGGCAATTATTAACGCGCCAGGGTTTGGTAATTCCCTGATTCCCGACAACGCCAGCGATCAATACAAACTCACGGCGGCAAAGCGCGAGCGTGCACGTATCCAGGTCGCCTATTCTCGCGCCTGTGTTGAAATCGATGCGTTTCTCGCCGGCCATGGCGTGACTGGCTTATCAAGCGGGAAAACGCCGGTGTCGGGCAGTCTTTACACCGTAATGATTGCCGTGCTTGGCGTTTCAGTCAAACATGCCCGTGATTTGCAGCGGATCTTTGGCGCACCCGCCGGTATCCAGCAGTTGCACGACGCCTTTACACAGTACTTCAACGCCTCAGCCGATCAGGTCAGCCTGGCACAGGACATCGTCGAGGCCAAACGCCAGGTCAATATCGCACGTGATGCCATTGACGCCCTCGCTTCATTTTCGCTTCCTGTATGAACGCAACGAATCTACCGGGCATTGTTGCCCCGCAAGAGCTCGGTTTTTTATCGACCGTCAATGCAGCACAGCGTGCTGATACTGACCTGACGTCAGTGCTCGCTTCATTACATGCCTGGCACGCGCATATTGAACGTACCTTTGAGTCACTTCAATGGCCTTTGTCTGGATTCAAACCTGACAGTGCGTTTGTCGCGCAGGCACACGCTATCGGGCAAACCCTTCGCACACTCTCGGGACACTGGGCACAACAGCGATCGGAACTTGTTCATGCCAGCAAACTCGCAGAGTTGCTGGACGATAAAGTCATTTTGCTGGTGTTCGGGAAATTCAACGTGGGTAAAAGCGCTTTTTGCAATTTGCTGGCCCAACGTTTCGCGGCGTACGAACAACCCGTTCAGTATTTTCACCTCGAAAATGGCGCGGTCGTTGAAACCAGCGACACTTTTGCCGAGGGGGAAACCGAAACTACCGCACGGCTGCAAGGCGTTTGTCTCGGCCAGAAACTGGTCTTGCTCGATACCCCAGGGTTGCACTCGGTTACCGGCCAAAATGCCGAACTGACAAAACGCTTTATTGAAAGTGCCGATGGCCTGTTATGGCTTTCAAGCTCCGCATCTCCGGGCCAAACCCAGGAACTGGAAGAACTTTCGACGGAATTACGGCGTGGCAAACCGCTTCTGCCCGTTTTAACGCGCAGTGACGTTTTCGAGGAAGACGAGGTTGACGGGGAAATCCAGAAACTGTTGCGTAACAAGACGCCAGAAAATCGTGCCCTGCAGGAAAATGACGTGTGTGATCGGGCCAGCGCCAAACTTGAGGCCATGGGCCTGGACGCCTCGATACTGGCGGCCCCGGTGTCTATTTCGACCCACATGGCTCGCACAGAAGGTCTGACCCCGCAGGCGCTGGAAGAGGCCGGATTCGAGGGTCTGTACGCGGCCTTAATGGACATCATCCAGCCCGCGCTGGCTTACAAGCAGCGCAAACCGGCCGAAGTTTTATTGCATCATCAGGAAGAAAATGTTCTGGGTAGCCTGTACAACACGGTCTTGCCGCAGTTAAGCCAATTACACGTGGCGCTAAACGCCGGACAACAATCTCTTCTTCAGGCGCCCGACCAGATTCTGAAGAACCTCTGGCGCAAAATTGCCCCCCTTCTTCCGGCCATGCTGGAAGAACACGCTTCATCTGGCAACGGCCAGGTGCTTTCTTCCGGATTGACACCGATCATCAATACGTCGCTACAGCAAGTCGTTGACGACGTATTGCCTGATTACATACCCGAGAACAGTGAGCTGCAATTTCAGCTTCAGTTAACTGAATACACCGTAACCCCAGACTACGAAAGACTGTACACGGCATTGCAGCACGCGATTCAGACCCAGGTTGGCGTTGTGGCCAACACCATTGCGGAAAAATGCCGGGACACACTGTGCTCGCTTGAAAAAAGCATAGCTGATTTGCAGTGTTTCGTTGAAGACCGCGATGACGCTTTGAAACGTATCAAGGCCTCATTGCGTGCGCCGCTTGCCTGACATAGGCCGAAAAGCAATGATCAACTCTTGCGTCCGACCCCTTGCCCCAGCCGGCGTCGAAGCGCCGACCAGAACTTGCGTAATAACAGCCAGCCAGGCACCAGAATCACAATCCAGGGCAACGCGCTGGCCACAAAAAGCATCGCGGCAGCAACGCTTTGTGTGAATGTTTTGCCCATTTCATGCCAGGCATTCCGGATCGGCGACCACATATCGCTGGCGAGGGTGCGCGGGGCGCTGCGATAATTGATGTCGAACCGGACCCGCTCGGTTTCGCCCGCCAGAACCCGTGACTGCGCCGTCATGGAATCAAGCGACGACTGAACACGATTCAGTTCACGTTCAAGCGCCAACAGATCGGCCAACTTGTCAGTCTGATGATTGGCGACCATCGATTTCAGACGATCCCGCAGCTGCTCAGCGCTTTGACGTCGCGCCTGAAGGTCAGTCCATTGCAGGGTGCGGTCTTCACGCGAGACATTTTTCTCGATGGGCTGGACACCAGAAGCGTCTATCGCCCCCAAAAAACCATCCAGTTGATCGCGTGCAACTCGAAGCTGCAAGTTGGCGCTACGGGCCCCCTGGTCAGGGCCGCGCAGTGCCAGATTGGCTTGAATGATTTCACACGCATTGGCCAAGGCCGTACAGGCTTCCCGATGACTTTCCCATACCGACTGCAAGCGCTCAGGGGCAATTTCGAACTGCCAGCGTTGAACCTCGGCAATGCGTCTCGGCATACTGGCTTGCATGTCGGTAGCCGATTCATTGACCGCACCATCGCTGCCGGCTGATCGAGCCAACATCTTTTCGGCCCCGAGGGATGATGAAACCGGTTGATTTGATTGATCGACCTGCACCGGTGAATCCAGTTCGCTGCTGGGCGCGTAATCGTCAACGGCATCACCTTCGTTACAACCTGAAAGTGCAACGACCAGGGCAAGACATAGGAGGCGAAGTTTCATCGTGATGAGGCATTATGGCAACTATAGAAGTTGCCATGTTAACGCTTACCGGACATTGAAAACACCAAACCGTCATAGCGTGACAAACTATCCCGTATTGTTTGACCCTATCCGGTGAATAAGCGAACATAAAGCATTGATTCTGATATCAGTGAAGTGCCGACAACAGGACCACACTGCCCGGGTGCTGACAGGCACCGGATACGTCCCCTCCTGTCTTTCAACAGCAAGGAAACCCCATGAAAATCAAAGCACTCGTCGTCGAACACAAAGACGCCCCCTTCGTACTTCAAGAAATTGACCTCGAGGAACCCGGACGCGGTGAGGCGCTGGTGCGCATCGTGGCCAGCGGCGTGTGTCATACCGACGCGGTCACCCGCGTGGGTGACATGCCCATGCCCTTCCCCTCGGTACTAGGCCACGAAGGCGCCGGCGTTGTGGAGCGGGTTGGCCCCGGTGTCACCGAGGTGGCACCGGGTGACAAGGTCATCATCGGCTGGCCGTCTTGCGGCACCTGCCGCAACTGTCTCGACGGCCAACCACGTTACTGCCTCAATACTGGCGAAGCACTGGTATCGGGCCGACGCTTCAAAGGCGAGGCCAGAGGCACTTCGGCTTACTCACGCAATGGTGAACCCCTGAACGGCCATTTCTTCGGACAGTCATCGTTTGCGACCCATTCCATCGTTTCGGCCGATGCCCTCGTCAAAATGCCGGACAACACACCCATCGAGCTGCTTGGCCCGCTGGCGTGCGGCCTGGCCACTGGCGCAGGCGCCATCCTGAATGAAGCCCGTCCCCGCCTCGGAGACTCCGTCTTGATTGCCGGTGTCGGTGCCGTTGGTCTTGCCGCCGTCATGGCGGCTAAAAACTCGGGTGTCACAAAAATTATTGTTGCCGACGTTCATTCCAATCGGCTTGAACTGGCCCAAGAATTCGGAGCAACCCATGTCATCAATTCGCATGACCAAAACATCGTTGAAGAAGTCCGGAAGATCACCGGCAGCACCGTCGACTATGCCTTTGATTGCACCGGTGTTGTTGCCGTCATCGAGCAACTGGCCGAAACCATCGGCATGAGAGGCCACCTGGTACTGATCGGCGCGGCACCCGCAGGTGCGCGTTTTTCGCTCGACCATCTGACCACCCTATGGGGTAAGAATGTCATGGGTGTGCTTGGTGGAGGTGGCCGTTCAGGGCAGCTGATCCCCGCCCTGGTGGAACTGTTCCAGCAAGGGCGCTTCCCGTTTGATCGCCTGGTCAAGTTTTACGATATGGACCAAATCGAGCAGGCATTGGAAGATTCCAAATCAGGCAAGGTCATCAAACCCATCCTTCGCATGCCATCCCCAGGTTAAGGCGCTTTACGGCCCGGGCGGGCGCACAGGGTCATTCTGTCGCGTCCGCGTACGACAAGTCAGTAAAACGCCCGCTTAGCGCATTGATACCGAATGCGGGGTCGAAGCAATCGACAGGTAATAGCGTACAAGCTCGCTTCGAAAGCTGATTTGCATGCGATCAAACGCCCGGTTGCGATAGGTTTTTACCGTGGGTAGCTTCAATCCCAGGTCAGTGGCAATGCCTTCGTAGCTCATTCCAAGTACGGCCCGAGACACCACATCAAGCTCTCGGGTCGTCAAATCTGGCCGATGCAGTTCAAAAGCTTGCCGAATCGACGTAAGCGTCAATATCTGGCAGGGGTCGCAAGGTTCGGGTTGCAGTGAAATATGGCGCTGAACAGCCGACAACAACAACGGTGCAATCGATTCAAACGCGGCTAACCCGGACTTTTCATCAGAGTGATCCGAGCGTTTTTCGGCCGCTCTGGCTGGAGTCGTTCGCAGCGAAGACAAGATGACGGCGCGGATGGTGTTTTTTTGATGCCACAGGCGCAATTGCCCCAACCCCCATGGCT
>JAAYID010000306.1 GCA_012744285.1 Alcaligenaceae bacterium | reverse complement strand
GGCATCAACCGCTTGCCCGACGGCAGGCTGGTGGGCGACGTCGACTTCGAAGCCGCCCGCCAGGTGGCCGGCGCCATCACGCCGGTGCCCGGCGGCGTCGGCCCCATGACCATCGCCATGCTGCTGGTCAATACGCTCGAAGCCGCGGAACGAAGCGCCGGCTTGCGTGTCTAACAAGCCATAATCTGCTGCCCCGGCACTGGCTTGTCGGGGCAGACGCCGCTTACCCTGCTGTTTCCAAGGTTTCCGCATGACTCAAAATCCGTTGCTCGCGCCTATCGACGCGCTGATAGATTACGCCGCCATCCGGCCAGAACACATCGAGCCGGCCATCCAGGCCCTTATCATCGAGACGCGTTCAATCATTGACAACGTCGCCGCACCCGAAACGCCTTCAACCTGGGACGCCCTGATCGACCCGGTTGAAAGCGTGTCCGCACGCTTGTGGCGGGCCTGGTCGGTCGCCGGCCACCTGAACGCGGTTATCAACACCCCCGAACTGCGTGAAGCCTATAACCGCTGTTTGCCGCAGGTTACCGAGCTTTCCACCTGGATTGGTCTGCACAAAGGCCTGTACCAGCATTATGTTCGCCTGCAGCGCAGCGAAAGCTTCAGCCAGCTACCCCCCGTTCGCCAGCGCATCATCCAGCTGGCCATTCGTGACTTCCGTCTCAGTGGCGTCGAACTGGAAGGTAGCGCACGTGAAGATTACGCACAAATCTCCGACGCCCAGGCCCAGGCCTCCCAGAAATTCTCCGAAAACGTGCTTGATGCGATTGACCAATGGTCGTATCTGGTTGACGATGCAACGCGGCTGGACGGCATCCCCGAAGACGTTCAGGCCGCCGCACGCGCCGATGCCGAGCAGCACGGCCAAACCGGCTGGCGCCTGACCCTTAAAATGCCCTGCTATCTGCCAGTCATGCAGTACGCCAAAGACCGTGCTTTACGCGAAACACTGTACCGCGCCTATGGCACCCTGGCGTCCGACCAGGGCGACCCGGCCTTCGACAATACTGGCCTTATCGAACAGCTGCTTGAGCTGCGGGCCCGCGAAGCGCAGCTTCTGGGCTTTAAAAACTTCGCCCACATGCGACTGGAAACACGCATGGCCGACTCGGCCGAGCACGTGCTGACATTCCTGCGCGAACTGGCAGACCGTGCCAAACCATGGGCACAGCGCGACCTGGCTGCCCTGCAAGCCTTTGCCAAAGAACATTTAGGGCTCGACACCCTTGAACCCTGGGACAATGCCTACGTTTCCGAACGTCTTCGCGAAGCCCGCTACGCCTACTCTGAAGACGAAGTCAAGCAATACTTCACCGAATCTCGCGTCATCGAAGGTTTGTTCAAGGTGGCCCACACCTTGTTTGGTGTAGAGGTACGCGATGCAGGCATCAGTGCGTGGCACAGCGACGTCCGGGTTCTTGAAGTACTGCGCGACGGCGAGCCCTGCGGTTATCTGATACTCGATCTGTACGCGCGCCAGGGTAAACAAAGTGGTGCCTGGGTCGACAGCGAACGCACGCGACGCCGTGTCGACGCCCGCATACTAACCCCGGTGGTTTACCTGACCTGCAACTTCACACCACCAGGCAATGGCAAGCCGTCGTTGCTCACCCATGACGACGTCATCACCCTGTTCCATGAAGCGGGTCATGCCCTGCATGCGCTGCTGTCAACCGTTGATGACCCCGGTGCATCGCCCTTCGCCAGCGTCGAGTGGGACGCCATCGAACTGCCCTCGCAATTCATGGAAAACTTCTGCTGGGAATGGCCGGTGGTTCAGCAGATGTCGGCACATGCCGTTACTGGCGAACCGTTGCCTCGCGCGTTGTACGACAAGCTGGTGGCCGCGCGCAACTTCCTGTCAGGCATGCAAACCATTCGTCAGATTGAATTCTCGCTGTTCGACATGCTGATCCACAACCAGGCCAACGGGCTGCCGATTGCCCAGGTCATGGCCACCCTGAATGCGGTACGTCAGGAAGTTGCCGTCACGTTCCCGCCGGAATGGCATCGCTTCCCGCACAATTTCTCGCACCTGTTCGCAGGCGGTTATGGGGCAGGTTATTACAGCTATAAATGGGCTGAAGTATTGTCGGCAGATGCCTATGCAGCCTTCGAAGAGGCCGCTGGTGTCTCTGGTGAGACCAGCACGCTTGACCCCACGACCGGGCGCCGTTTCCGCGATGAAGTTCTGGCGGTCGGTGGAGCCCGCCCTGCTGCCGAATCATTCCGTGCGTTCCGTGGTCGTGATGCCAATATCGACGCCCTGCTGCGCCACAGCGGCATGGCTGAACAGCCCGAAAACCTGACGGCCTGATTTAAATTGCCGGCCTGCTTTATCGAAATATTTCTGGTGTTAACCATGCGTATAGTGAAACATACCCTGATGGCCTCGATGCTGGCTGCGGCCTTGTCAGGTCCGGCCGGCATCGCACTGGCAATGAACGCAACCAGTACGGATGACGCCCCGCGTGAAACCCAGGTTCACCCGGTTCGCGGTTTTCTTCCCGACCTGAGGTTCAACCTGGTTGGTCCCGGTTCAAAACCCATTTCTGAAGCAGACTTTCGGGGCAAGGTCGTCATGATGTTTTTTGGCTATTCAAGCTGCCCCGACATCTGCCCCACCACAATGGCTCAACTGTCTCAGGTCATGCATCTGCTGGGCGATGACGCTGACAAGGTCAGAATCCTGTTCGTCAGTGTCGACCCGCATCGCGACACGCCCGACAAGTTGCAAGCGTATGTCGAAGCCTTTGATAACCACGCCATTGGCCTGACCGGGTCAGAAAAACAGGTGGCTGAACTGGCACGGCGCTACCGCGTGGCCTACCAGATTGAAAAACCCCGCAATAACGACCCCAACAACTACGAAGTCGCCCACAGCCGCGGGGTATATATCTTTGACGGCAAAGGGAAAGCTGCACTGCTGGCGTCTGACAGTGAAACTGTCGAGGCCCTGGCAAACGGCGTCAGGCCTTTGTTGACAACGGCACGTTAAGGTTGCAACTGTGCCGCTGCATCACGCAGTGCCGTACGCAGGCCTTCCTCGATAACGGGGTGGTAAAAGGGCATATCCAGCATCTGCGCAATCGTTAACCCCTGCTGGTACGACCAGGCCAGCAAATGCGCAATATGCTCGGCCGCAGGGCCCACCATTTCAGCGCCCAGGAACCGGCCGCTGGACTTATCTGCATATACCCGCAACATGCCGCGGTTTTTCAGCATGACCCGCGAGCGTCCCTGCCCTGAAAAATCAACAGCACCCACGACAATGCTGTTTTCATCCAGCTGCGCGTAGCGCTGGCCCGCACTCATGACCTGAGGGTCGGTAAATACAACCGACATGGGTGCGCGACGCCGAGCCGGTGTTACAGCAGGGTAGCTGACTGCATTTTCGGCCGCAATCCGTCCGTCATCAGCAGCCTCATGGAGCAAAGGCCATTGGGCGTTTACATCTCCTGCCAGAAAAATCGGTACCCCTTCAATCTGCAAGGTCTGCCGGCTAAAAACCGGCATGTTGCGCTCATCAAAGCGCATGGAGGTGTGTTCAAGGCCCAGCTCATGCAGATTGGGTGAGCGGCCAACCGACAACAGTACGTAATCAAAGCGTAATGTCGATTCACCCTGAGGCGTAGACAGATCAACCTCAACCTCTTGTCCCTTACGCCGGACCGCCACAACGTCTGCACGTAAATGCACAGGAAACTCGTCGCGAAACGCTGCCAGCGCCTGCTGGCGAACCAACGGATCGGAAATACCCGCCAGACCCTCGCTGCGGCCCACGACCGTGACCTCAACACCCAGCCGCGACAATGCCTGGCCCAATTCGAGCCCGATGACACCCGGGCCTACCACCAGCACACGTTCTGGCAAGTTGTCCCATTCGAAAACATCATCATTAATGACAACCCGGTCACCCAGCGAACGGTACATATCAGGGACCACAGGAGACGAGCCGGTCGCAATAATGATGCGCGACGCACTCACACGGGTATGGTCATCGACCTGCAGCGTCGTATCGTCGAGAAAACGTGCATAACCGCGGATGCGGTCTGCAGGATCGAACCCTTCGATACTTTCCAGTACAAAACCCACGAAACGATCCCGCTCGGATTTGACACGTGCCATGACCTGGGCACCGTCAACCCGCACGGCCCCGTCGACATGCACACCAAACGGCGTCGTATGGCGGGCATGATGCGCCGCCTCGGCGGCTGCAATAAGAAGCTTGGACGGCATGCAACCAACACGTGCGCACGTTGTTCCGTAAGGCCCCCCTTCAATCAGGACGACACGCTGACCAGAGGCCTTGGCGACACGGTAGGCCCCCATGCCCGCCGTACCGGCTCCGATAATGGCAATATCGGCGACGTAATCCCGCATTATTTCCACTCGGTAACAAATTCGTGGTAATCGGGACGTACCACCGGCTCGGGTGGCATGATGGGCGTACCAATCGCCATGAAACCCAGAAACTGATAATCAAGGGAGTCATAGCCCAGCGCTTCGGTAACCTCGTCAACATATGTTCCCAGACCGGTGCTCCAGAACGCGCCGTAACCCAGCATATGGGCAGCGTTAAGCATATTGCCCGCAGCCACGCCCACAGCAAGAGCGCGCTCGTGTTCCGGCACTTTTGTATTGCTGTGATCAATACGGCAGGCCATGGCAACCAGCAAAGGCACCTTGGACAACCACTTGCGTATCCCCGCCTCTTTCTCTTCGGAAAGGGGTTTGCCGGCCCGACGGGATGCCTGTATTGCCAGTTCGCCCAACCGAACTACCGCGTCGTCACGAATGAGGGAAAAGCGCCACGGACGCAGCTTGCCATGGTCGGGTGCCGTCATGGCCGCCTGCAAAATCAGGTCAAGATGCTCGGGCGCAGGCCCCGGTGACTGCACAAACTTGACAGATTGTCGGGACAGCAGAAAATTAACAGCAGCGGCAGACATCATGAAAATCCTTGATAAAACACTCATCGAGCAGAGCTAACAAAGCGCGGGAAGCCTGTTTTGAAAAAATTACAGACAACCCCTATTTTCTACAGCGTGCGCGTGCCACACGCTTGAAAAAGAACGGTCGGGATGGGCTCAGGGGCCTGCGGCCAGAACCATGAGCGCTTTCATGTCGCGAATCGCCTTTTCCCAACCGTCAAATACCGCGCGCGCCACAATGGCATGACCAATATTAAGTTCAGAAACGCCCTGCAGGGCAGCCACATGGTGAACATTACCATAGTGCAAACCGTGACCGGCATTAACCCGCATACCGTACTTGACACCGGCAACCACACCCTGACCGATGCGTTCAAGCTCGCGCGCCTGTTCAGCGCTTCCCTCGGCAGCCTCGGCAAACGTACCCGTGTGCAACTCAATAACTGTGGCCCCCGCTTCAGACGCTGCCTGAATCTGTTCGACATCGGCATCAATGAACAACGATACCCGGATTCCTGCGGCAGTCAGTTGACGAATCGCCGCATTGACTTGCGCAAAATGTTCGCGTACGTCAAGCCCTCCTTCGGTGGTCAGTTCGATACGCTTTTCGGGTACCAGACAGACATCGTGCGGTTTCACGCGGCAGGCGATATCGAGCATTTCAGGTGTGATCGCGCACTCGAGATTCATGCGGGTCAGCACACGTGACCGAATAGCGAACACATCGGCATCCTGAATATGACGGCGATCTTCACGCAAATGCAGGGTGATCAGATCTGCCCCGGCCTGCTCGGCACGTACGGCGGCCTCAACCGGGTCGGGGTATACCGTGTGCCGTTGCTGCCGCAGCGTGGCCACATGGTCAATATTGACACCCAATTCAATCATGATCCTGCCTTTTCATTAACGCGAGTTGTTTTATCTGACGTTGAACCATTTTCAACGGTTTGTTCCAGCCAACCACCGCCCAGGGCCTTGTAGAGCTCAACCCGGTTCATCAGCGAATTCAGACCTGTCTGCAAAAACGTACGCTGGGCGTTGTACAGTGTCACTTCGGCAGCCTGCACCTGAAGGAAACTGTCAATGCCATTTTCGTACCGCAAACGGGCAATTTTCAAGGACTCGGAAGCAGATGCTTCAAGCGCCCGCAGGGCATCCAGCTGACTGGCATAAGTCGCTTCGCCGGCCAGTGCATCGGCTACTTCACGGAATGCGATCTGGATGGTTTTTTCGTATTGCGATACGGCAATATTCTTGCGTGCCTCAGCCAAACCCAGCTGACCGACGACCCCACCCGAGAACAAAGGCATTTTCAGGTCGGGAGTAAACGTCCAGAAGCGGTTGGCACCGCTGAACAGCCCTCCCATGGCCCCACTGGCGAACCCGAGCACCCCGGTAATGGAAATATTCGGGAAAAATGCCGCCCTTGCCGCACCAATACTGGCATTTGCAGCCAGCAAACCATTTTCGGCCCCGATGATATCAGGACGACGCGACAGAAGGTCGGAAGGCAACCCTACCGGAATACCGCTGACCAGCTGCTCATGCCCGAATGACGACGCTGCGGGCAGATTCTGGGGTGTTCCGCCCAGTACCAGCAGCAACGCATTTTGTGCCAGTTGCTCGAGGCGCAAGATTTCCTGCAAGTCTGCCCGGGACTGCTCAAGCTGGCTTTTCGCCTGATTAAGGTCAAGGGCGCCCGCGACGCCAGCATCGTAACGCTGACGAATCAGGTCATAGGACGACTGCCGTGACTTGAGCGTGCTTTCAACCAGCTGACGCTGCAGTTCGGTGGCACGCAAACGGAAGTAACTTTCCGCCACCTGAGCAACCAGCGCAAGGTGAACCGTGCGCTGCGCCTGCTCGGACGCCAGATACTGCTGATAGGCCGCTTCGCTGAGATTTCGCACGCGACCGAAAAAGTCCAGTTCAAAGGCGGTGATACCGACACCGGCCTGATACACACGGCTGACGCTGGGCGCATTGGACCCCCCGGCCCGCAACGGCTCGGGCATGCCCTGAATTGACGCGTTGCCACCGATACCCAATGTGGGCAGGCGTTCGCTTTGCTGAATACCAAACAAGGCACGGGCCTCTTCAACGCGACCCACCGCCACGCGCAAATCCCGATTGTTTTCAAGCGCAAACGCAATCAGGGCCTTGAGCTGCTCGTCACGGAAAAAGTCACGCCATCCGAGATCAGCCGATGCACTGACCGGGAGCGCCGAAACCGCCTGCGTTGCCCCGACGCCGGGATAAGCCGAAGGCACCGGCGCCGCAGGGCGTTCATATTTTGGCGCCAACGAGCAGCCCGCCAGAATCAGCAGTGCGGGAATAATGGCGAGTCGATGTGCTTGACGTGTCATGCCTGCCCCCCTTCGTCACCCGAACGAGGTTCCTGTGATGGTTGTGGAGTTTTGCCCAACAGTTTTGGACGTGTTTTGAAAATCGACATAATGACCACAAAGAAGACGGGTACAAACACCATGGCCAGCGGCGTGGCCGCCAGCATACCACCCAGAACCCCCAGACCGACGGCATTCTGGCTGGCCGAACCCGCACCCGTCGCCAACGCCAGAGGAACCACACCAAGAATGAAGGCAAATGACGTCATCAGAATCGGACGAAAACGCAAACGCGCGCCTTCGATAGTCGCTTCAAGCAACCCCTTGCCCTCGGCATAGGCATCTTTGGCAAATTCGACAATAAGAATCGCGTTTTTGGCGGCCAAACCAATAACGGTAATCATGCCCACCTGGAAATACACATCGTTCGACATACCCAATGCGGACACCAGACCCACCGCACCCAGCATTCCCAGAGGGACCATCAGCATGACCGAAACCGGGATCGCCCAACTTTCGTACAGCGCCGACAACAGAAGGAAGACCACCAGCATGGCCAACCCCATCAGGATGACAGACTGATTGCCAGCCTGGATCTCCTGGTAAGACAGCCCGGTCCATTCATAACCAATACCGGGTGGCAACTGTTCGATCAGGCGTTCAATCTCTGCCATGGCCTCACCGGTCGAGTAACCGGCCCCCGCACCGCCACCAATCCGGATTGATTCGTAACTGTTATAACGGACCACCTGAACAGCCCCCTGGTCCCATGAGGCTGATACAAACGAGGCCAAGGGCACGGGCTTGCCCTGGTTATTGATGGCATTGAGCTTCAATACATCTTCCACCGACATGCGCGCGTCAGAATCAGCCTGCACCCAAACGTTCTGCATGCGCCCGGCATTGGGGAACTTGGCCACATAGGCTGAACCCAGCGAGGTCGAAATCAGTGTGGATACCTCATTGAAATTCACACCCAGGGCCGCCGCCTTCTCACGATCGATAACCAGCTGCAATTCTGGTCCGGCACCCAAACCGGTAATACGGGTGCTGCTGAGAACCGGACTTTGCGAGGCCAGCTGCAGCAATTGCTGGGCCGCTGCAGTCAGAGCCTCGTTACCCATACCCCCACGGTCTTGCAGGCGCAGGTCAAAGCCTGACGCGTTACCCAGCGACGAAATGGCTGGGGGAACGATAGCAAACACCATGGAGTCGGGTAAACCAAACAACAGCTTTTGTGTCGCCGCGCCCGCTATCGCCTGAGCCGAGTTTTCAGGGCCCGGGCGCTCGGAAAAGTCTTTGAGCGGCACGAACGCCAACGCGGCATTCAAACCGTTGCCGTTAAAGCTGAACCCTTGAACTGTCACGATGTTTTCCACACGGGGATCATTCATGAAATAGTCTTCGACTTTATGAATGACATCCATGGTGCGGTTCGAGGTTGAACCTGACGGAAGCTCGATGTTCGCAATCAGGTAGCCCTGGTCTTCTTCCGGCAAAAATGCAGTCGGCAAACGGCTGTAGAACACACCCAGAGCACCCAGCAACACCGCGTAGATCAGCATGATGCGACCCGTGCGCTTGACGTTGCGCCCCACCCAACCCTCGTAACGGTGCGTGACCTTGTCGAACGAACGATTGAACCACCCGAAAAAACCTTTCTTTTCGTGATGCGCACCTTTGGGAATGGGCTTGAGAATCGTGCCGCACAAGGCCGGCGTAAACGTCAGCGCGAGGAAGCCCGAAAACAGGATGGATACAGCCATGGCCACTGCGAATTGCCGGTAAATCACGCCGACCGAACCGCTCATGAATGCCAGCGGGAAAAATACCGTCGACAAAACCAGCGTCATGCCCACCACAGCGCCACTGATCTGCGGCATGGCAAGCCGGGTCGCCTCTTTGGGAGACAACCCCGTTTCCACCATGATGCGTTCAACGTTCTCGACCACCACAATCGCGTCATCAACAAGAATCCCGATCGCCAACACCATGGCAAACATGGTAAGCACGTTGATCGAGAAGCCGGCCATCAGCATGATGGCAAATGCCCCCATCAGACACACGGGAACCACCAGTGCCGGAATCAGGGTATAGCGAACGTTCTGCAGGAACACATACATCACGATGAACACCAACACCATCGCTTCAAACAAGGTATGCACCACCTGTTCGATAGAGATCTGCACATAGGGTGTTGTATCGTAGGGAATCGAATACGTCACACCAGGCGGGAAGAACTTCGACAGTTCCTTCATCTGCGCCTTGACCCCTTCTGCGGTCGACAGCGCGTTGGCGTTCGTCGCCAGCGAAACCGCAAAAGCCGCCGTGGTTTTTCCATTCAGACGCGCACCAAACTGGTAATTGTCGGAGCCGACTTCCACACGGGCTACGTCTTTGATCTTGACCGTTGAACCATCAGAGTTTGCACGCAAAATGATGTTTTCAAATTCGGTAACCGTAGACAATTCGCCATTGACCACAATCGGTGCCGATACGCGCTGATCGGCAGGGTTGGGTGGCGATCCAAGAATGCCGGCAGACACTGCACGGTTCTGCTGGGCAATGGCCGCATTGACTTCGGCCATGCTCAGGTTGAAACCCACCAGTTTGGCCGGATCAACCCAGATCCGCATGGCCTTGGGTGCCGCAAACAGCCGGAAATCGCCCACACCCGGCACACGGGCAATGGGGTTCTGGATGTTGCGCGTGATGTAGTCAGCCAGATTGACCTGGTCCATTGAACCGTCTTCCGACGACAGCGACACCACCATCAAAAAGTTGGAATTGGCCTTGCTGACACGCAAACCTTGCTGCAACACGGCCGCAGGCAAGCTCGATGTCACGTTGGCAATACGGTTCTGTACATCAACCTGAGCGAGTTCAGGATCGGTACCTGCAGCAAAGGTGGCCGTAATCTGGGCATTACCGTATGAATCACTGACTGATTCGTAGTACAGCAAGCCCGTGGCGCCATTCAGTTCATCTTCGATGATACTGGCGACCGAATTGGAAACGTCTTCGGCTGACGCGCCCGGATACGTTGCAGAAATCGATATCGCCGGTGGCGCAACCTCGGGGTATTGGGAGACGGGCAAATTGGGAATCGCCAGCAAGCCTGCCAGGGTGATGGCCAGCGCGACCACCCAGGCAAAAATGGGTCTTTCAATAAAAAACTGTGGCATGTGCGGTTACTCTGAATTCGTAGGTGAGGGGTATCGTGAAACACCCCATGGCATCATGGACAAAACGATCAGTCAGCCGACTGACCTCGCGATGGAGTACCTGCAGGCTGGGGCGATGTCGATGTATTACCGCCGCCAGTACCGGATGCGGCTGGATCACCCTGCCCTGCCGGTTTCCATGGCATGGCGGCAACCGGCGCACCCGGACGAATCTTCTGAAAACCTTCCACGATCACGACATCACCGGCCTGGACACCGCTGGTAATCAGATACTGACCTTTCAGAACCGGCCCGACCGTGACGGGTACCGCACTGACCGTTTCATCTTTGACGACCATCAGGGAACTGTCACCATTGGCATCGCGGCGCACGGCCTGCTGCGGAACCAGCAAAGCCTGTTCGTCGACGCCCTGATCGATACGAGCCCGCACGTACATGCCGGGCAACAAGGTCTGGTCGGGGTTGTCAACTTCTGCCCGCAAATTGACCTGCCCGGTTGACGGGTCGACACTCACACCCGAAAACAGCAACTTGCCGGCCTGGGTGTGCTCCGCCCCATCTTCAAGGATCACCCGCACCTGGGCCGAACCATCGGCCGACTGTTTGAGCACACCATCGGCAATCGCTTTGCGCAATTGCGCCAACTGAGTGGTCGAACGGGTAATGTCGACATAGACGCGATCAAATGCCTGTACATCGGCCAGCAATGTGGCCTGGGCGGCACTAACCAGCGCCCCTTCGGTAACATAGGCCTTGCCGATGCGCCCGTCGATGGGCGAGGTCACCTTGGTGTACCCCAGATCAATTTCAGCCGCCTGCAATGCCGCTTTTGCAGACGCCACTGCCGCGCGGGCCTGAGCTGCAGCCGAAGTCGCGTTATCGTACTCTTGCTGACTGACGGCACGCTCTTTGACCAAACGGCTGTAACGATCCGCCAGAAGCTGGGCCGCACGCGCATCGGCCTGTGCCCGTTGCAGCTGCGCTGCCGCCTGATCACGAACCGCCTGGTAGGGCGCAGGGTCAATCGTGAACAACAACTGCCCCGCTTTTACGTTACTGCCTTGTTCAAAATTGATGGCATCAACAATACCACTGACCCGCGCCCGGACCTGGGCATCTTGAAGAGCACTGATGCGTCCGGGCAAATCGACGGTTACCTGGGCGGGCTGCGGCTGCACGGTCACCACGCTGACCGGCACTTTCATGCCACCGGGCCCCTGCGCCGGAGGATCGCTGCAGGCTGCGAGCGAGAGTACAGACAGAAGAACAACGGCTTTTGCTTTGCTCTGCCAGGCAGGCAACGATAGGTATGGCATGTAACGGCTCCGACGACAAACCGGCAAGTACCGACACGCGGAACTTACCGGTTGAGAACTAGGTAGGCAAGCAGTATATAACGAAACCAACCCGTACAGTAATAGGGAAAATTCTTGCTAAATGATACTAATTAATTAAAAAATTTAATGTTAAAACAGGGTGAACCACATAAAAATAACACATCAACCCAGCAATAATGCATCGTCTGAGACCGCTTCACCGCGCACACGCTCGAACATGGCCAACAACCCGGGAACATCCATCCCTTGACGTTCTTTTCCAGAAATATCAAGGACAATATTGCCCTGATGCAACATGATGGTACGGTCACCCACATCAAGGGCCTGACGCATGCTGTGTGTCACCATCAGGGTCGTCAGTTTGTGCTGGCCGACAATAGTACGGGTCAGGTCAAGCACAAAACTGGCGGTTCTGGGGTCAAGCGCAGCCGT
>JAAYID010000305.1 GCA_012744285.1 Alcaligenaceae bacterium | reverse complement strand
CAAGCTGCCCGCCCAAGGAATCCCCCTGAAATGACAAACAACCCAGCCATCGAATTCAAGCGTGTGGTTAAAAAATTTGGCGACACCACCATACTGAACAACCTTGATTTATCGGTCGCACAGGGCGAAAAGGTTTCCATCATCGGGCCGTCGGGCTCGGGAAAGTCAACGGTGCTGCGCATCTTGATGACACTGGAACCCATCGACGATGGGGTGGTTTATGTCGCCGGGCGCCCTCTGTGGCACGAAAAGCAAGGCGATGTTCTGGTACCGGCTCGTGAGGCGCACCTGCGCGAAATGCGCAAGCACATGGGCATGGTGTTCCAGCAATTCAACCTGTTCCCGCACATGACCGTACGACGCAACATTACAGAAGCACCGCGTCATGTACTGGGACTGACACAACAACACGCCAACGAGCGGGCAGATGAATACCTGGCTCTGGTCGGGCTGACCGAACATGCCGACAAATTTCCACGTCAACTTTCGGGTGGCCAGCAGCAACGTGTGGCCATTGCCAGGGCGCTGGCGATGCAGCCTCAAATCATGTTGTTTGACGAGCCAACATCGGCTCTTGACCCGGAACTGGTGGGTGAGGTGTTGCAGGTGATTCAGAATCTGGCCAGCAAAGACGACCTTACGCTGCTGCTGGTAACACACGAAATGCAGTTTGCGCGCAAAATTTCTGATCGTGTCTGTTTTTTTGACAAGGGTGAAATCGTAGAGCAAGGCGCCCCCGACGCACTGTTTGACACTCCGCAAGAACCCCGCACCCAGGCCTTCTTGCAACGATAAAAAAAACGTTGCGAAAACCATGCTTTCGCAACGCAAAACAAACCATCACTTTACCGTGACCGTTCAGACGGAAACAGCGGCTTCGAGTGGCTCAAGGGGAACAAACTGCTGGCGTGTTGCCAAATACCCGGGACGAGGTTTCAAGCCGTTTTTAGGGACTTCCAGCGTATTTTCAATGCTGTTGTAAACCATGAACACATTGGCACGCGCCCAGGGTGAAATGTTGCTGGCCGACCCGTGCATGGTGTTGCAATCAAAAAAAATAACTGAACCTGCCTGTGCTGTGGCGGCCCGTATCCCCCCTTGCTCTACCAAAAGCTGCAAACTAACCGGATCAGGCACACCGAACTCTTGCTTCTTGAGTGACTGCTTGTAATGATTGTCAGGAGTCACCCCCTGGCAAGCAATGAATTGTTGATGCGAACCCGGCACAAGCATCAGCGGCCCATTGCACTCGTTGTTATCTGTCAGCAACACCGAACAACTTAGCGCACGCATACGTGGCATGCCATCTTCAATATGCCAGGTTTCAAAGTCGGAATGCCAGTAAAACTCTTTACCCGTGAACCCGGGCTTGAGGTTCGCTCTTGACTGGTGAATATAGACTTCGGAACCCAGAACCTGGCGTGCCACATGAATCAGGCGCGGGTCACGTGCCAGATCAGACACCCTCGGGCTCAGTTCATGCATGCGAAAAATCGAACGCACGGCATCACTGCCGGGCTCGGTGACGGCTTCGTCAAGTTTGACGACCGCAGGATCTTCAGCCATACGCTTGACCTCGTCCAGCATGGCCTGCACTTCAGCCTGGCTGAAGACATTATGCAAAACAATAAAACCGTCTCGCGAATACGCGTCGATCTGCTCTGAAGAAAGCGCCTGAGCGTAGCCACCGCCCGCATAGACCACAGGGTCCTGGCGGGCGATGATGGCTGACGTGTAGGCATCACGCGAAGAATATACATCTTGTAGTGTTGACATACAGTCCTCCGAAAAAATCAGACGGCCTCAGACACCTCGGCCGGATAAACACCATCGGCATCATGAACTTCATTGCCGGTAATCGGTGGATTGAACACACAAATTACACGTAACGGCTCTTTGCCACCACGCAACCAATGCTCGTCGTGCTGGTCCAGGGCATACACAACACCCGGACCAAGCGCATATTTCTTGCCATCTGCGATGGTTTCAATTTCACCGTCACCTTCAATACACCACACCGCTTCAAGATGATTCTTGTAGTGGATATGAGTTTCGGTACCCGGAAAAATGACTGTTTCGTGAAATGAAAACCCCATACCATCATTCTTGAGCAATACGCGACGGCTCAACCAGTTTTCAGTAATCACTTCCTGATCTGTACCGATTACATCTTTAACATTCTTTACGATCATCGACGTTTACCTCCGAATTTCAAAACTTTTGCACTGACACCACGCATCTCGAATACCTCGGCCACACTGCGCTCGATAATGTCCAGCCCCTTGCGCAGCAGATCTTCCTCAATGGTGAGGGCCGGCAAGAGCTTGAGCACCTCGTCATTGGCACCCGACGTTTCGATGACCACGCCGTATTCAAACGCCTTGCGCGAAATTTCATTCGCGATATCGTCGTCTGGCGGCGTTACCAGCCCCTGAATCAGGCCACGCCCCCGAACACTCAAACCGGCAGACGGATAGCTTTGAACGATGCTTTCAAGACGATCGCGCACCAGTTCTGCTTTACGGCCAACCTCGTTTTCAAAGCGCTTGTCGGCCCAGTAGCTATCGAGAGCCTGGGCGGCGGTAACAAATGCCAGATTGTTACCGCGGAACGTACCGCTGTGAGAACCAGGCTTCCAGATGTCAAGCTCGGGCTTCATCAGCACCAGGGACATTGGCAAACCAAAACCGGACAACGACTTGGACAGGGTGATGATATCGGGACGGATACCGACAGAATCAAAACTGAAAAACGTGCCTGTACGACCACAACCGACCTGAATATCATCGACAATCAGGAGCATGTCGTACTTGCGACACAACTTTTCAAGATCACGCAGCCAACGCTGTGTGGCGACGTTCACGCCTCCTTCGCCTTGCACCGTTTCCACAATGACTGCGGCCGGCAGATCCATGCCGCTGCTGGGGTCTTCCAGCATGCGTTCGAAGTAGTCAATGGTGTTGAAGTCCGGACCCATGTAGCCATCGAACGGGACAAACGTGGTATTGGCCAGCGAAACCCCGGCCGCATCGCGGAACTTCTGGTTAGCCGTGACGGCCAGCGACCCACCACTGACACCATGAAAACCATGAGTAAAGGCGACAACATTCTGGCGGCCCTTGACCAGACGGGCCAATTTGAGCGCCGCTTCGACGGCGTTTGTGCCTGTCGGACCGGTGAACTGCATTTTGTAGTCCCAGCCACGGGGCTTGAGCAACACCCGCTCAAAGGTTTCCATGAAATATTTCTTGGCGTCGGTCGCCATATCCAGTCCGTGGACAACGCCATCAGACGCCACGTACTCGATCAGTTTTTCTTTCAGTACGGGGTTGTTATGACCATAATTAAGGGTGCCTGCGCCCGCGAAAAAGTCAAGATACTCACGACCTTCCTGATCGATCAGCACAGACCCCTTGGCTTTGCTAAAGATAACGGGGAACGACCGAATGTAGCCTCGAACCTCAGACTCCATCCGGTCAAAAATAGTTAAGTCCATCATTATTGATTCCTCTCGATTTTTTGAAAACGGGATAGCCCGCTTGATTGAATGACCGGTGATCGGCTTTCTTGTTGAATGACACTGCATTGGCGTGCACAAGCGACCGACAACCCGTTGCTCGTCGCAAAAATGACGCATCAGCCCGGGCAGGCTGAAAGCGGCCCCAGCCGCAGCAAACGTTCTTCTTCGTGGGCCTCATGGCCAAAGTGTTGCATTTCGAACAACGCAGACTCTGTGATTTGCATGTTGCGCTTGCGCGCCAGCGATGCAAACATGCCGCGCGACGCTGCGTTGTCGGGGCCGACCGTGGTTTCAATGGTCGAAATTCCGGACAATATCGGACGTTCAAGCAGGTGGCTTAACATTTTTCCGCCCAAGCCTGTACCCCGGGCACCTTCATGCACGGCGACTTGCCACACAAACAAGGTGTCAGGCATCTTGGGCGGTATATAAGCGGACACAAAACCCTGGAGCAGCCCATTGGCGCTTTGCGCAACCACGCATGTTTCAGTGTGGTGGTGCGCCAGAAGCAAATACACATACAAAGAATTGACATCCAGCGGCGGGCAGGCCTGAACAAGGGCATGCACATGCCGGGCATCATCAAGTGAGGGTGCCCGCAACACAAGCCCACTTGCGGGCAACCGCAGCCCAGGCTCGGCCGACTGTGAATGGGCCTGAAGCGTTCGTGATGAGTCTTCAGTATTCATTGCTGTACTCACTCAACCGCCAGACCCGATTCGGGCAAAGGCCCGGTATCAGGCACCTCCAGAAGAGGCGAAGCCAGTTCAGCCGCAGATTCGGGTGCCGCAACACCTTCGGACTCCATCAGGTCGACGATACGTTCAAGGGACAAGGTGATGGTGGCTTGCTCGAGCTCGGGCAATGCATTGAGCGATTCGGCCAGTTTTTGCTGCAAGGGTGATGGCGTGCCTTGAGCCAGCGCAATACCGGCCTCGGTCGGCCAGACAAACACAATGCGACGATCCTCACGGCCACGCTCTCGGCGTACCAACCCTTTGTCTTCAAGGCGATCGAGAATGCCCACCACGGTACTGGCACTGACGTGAATTTCCCGACTGAGCGCAGTGGCCGTCAGTGGACCATTTTCAACAACGGCCCTTAAACACACCAACTGCGGCGCGGTGATATTGCTGACTGCGGACAATTGACGCGAATGCAAGGCCACAGCGCGCGTAATACGGCGCAGGGCGCGCAGAATACGCAAGTCGTAGTGCTGAAGGTTTGCGGGCATATTATTCATAAGCGAAAGATTGCACTTAAATTAATTCGTACTGAAACTATAATGGCATTGATTATTCGTGTCAACAATCAATGCGCCGTAACCCTGCACGAACGATTAACCCGTTTTCGCGTTAAAACATCACGAAAAACGTCCATCACGCGCGAACACACACTCGCCCGGTTGCGCTTCACTTCGTTCGCTCTGATCGACTGACTGAAGGACCAGCCCCTCCACGAGTGCGCCCATGTTGGGCGCACTAAAAAAAAAGAGGCCCGAAACATTTCGGACCTCAATCTGATGGCTTGGCAAAAAGGCAAACAGTTCAAGCCTTAAACAAATGCGACAGCCGGTACAACAACACAGCGGCCACCCTGATTTATGTCAGGCAGTACCCCCAACCGTCAGCCCATCAATACGAATCGTGGGCATCCCGACACCCACAGGAACGCTCTGACCTTCTTTACCGCAAGTACCCACCCCCGAATCCAGCTGCATATCGTCACCCACCATGGCCACTCGCGTCATCGCATCGGGGCCATTGCCGATCAGGGTCGCACCTTTCACCGGACGGGTGACCCGGCCGTTTTCAATCAGGTACGCTTCAGACGCCGAAAACACGAACTTGCCGCTGGTGATATCAACCTGACCACCCCCGAAATTAACCGCATAAAGACCTTTTTTAACCGACGCAATGATCTCGGGAGCGGGCGTATTGCCACCCAGCATGTACGTGTTCGTCATGCGTGGCATGGGCAAGTGCGCAAAGGATTCGCGCCGCCCGTTACCCGTGATCGACTGGCGCATCAGGCGGGCATTCATGGTGTCTTGCATATACCCTTTCAAGATGCCGTCTTCGATCAGCACGGTACGCTGGGTCGGGTTACCCTCGTCGTCAATATTCAGGGAACCCCGACGATCGGCCAAGGTACCGTCATCAATGACAGTCACGCCTTTGGCGGCAACACGCTCACCAATGCGGCCCGAGAAAATACTGGAACCCTTGCGGTTGAAATCGCCCTCAAGACCGTGACCAACCGCCTCATGCAGCAAGATACCCGGCCAGCCCGACCCCAGCACAACTGTCATTTCACCCGCCGGAGCCGCCACCGCATCAAGATTGGTCAAGGCCTCGTGTACGGCACGCTGCGCATAACCGCGCAACACCTCGTCGGTAAAGTAGCCCAGACCTGCACGCCCCCCGCCACCGGCATGCCCCATTTCACGCCGACCGTTACGCTCGGCGATCACGGTCACCGACAAGCGGACCAACGGCCGCACATCGGCAGCCAGACGACCGTCACTGCCCGCCACCATGACCACGTCATACTCAGCCCCTAACCCTGCCATGACCTGGATCACACGCGGATCAACTGCACGCGCCATCGCTTCGACACGTTCAAGCAGGGCCACCTTCTCGGGGGCAGTCAAGGTATTGAGCGGGTCGGTAAACGGATACAAGGTGCGATTAAAGTCGGCCGGTCCAGCCATGACCTTCTGTTTGCCTGCCCCTTTCGCGCCGATGGAACGCACCGCACGCGCTGATGACAACAGGGCCTCGGGCGACAGAGTATCGGAATAGGCAAATGCCGTCTTTTCGCCGCTGATGGCGCGTACACCCACGCCCTGACCAATCGAAAAACTGCCGGTCTTGACAATCCCTTCTTCCAGACTCCAGCCTTCGCTGCGGGTGTACTGGAAATACAGATCGGCATAATCGACTTTGCGGGTGAAAATTTCGCCCAGAGCGCGCGCCATATCGGCCTCTGTCAACCCCCACGGGTCAAGCAGAAAGGATTTCGCCGTCGCCAGCGCGTTGATGCCGGAATCTGCACTCTTCATATCGTAGACATTACCTTAAAATTTAATTCGTTTAAACGCCAGGCCATTACCTGGCAATACGCCCCTGTCGATGGCATGGCCACCTGTCAGAGCACGCGGTGTGCCAATGCCGGCAGTGATGCACGCACATCGGCAAGGCGCTGCATATCAAGTACCCCGCCTGCAACCCCAGGCCCTTTCGGCAGACAGTCAATGACGTCACCCCAAGGATCAACCAGCATCGAATGCCCCCAGGTGCGCCGACCATTTTGGTGCTTGCCGCCTTGCGCCGCCGCCAGCACATAACACTGGTTCTCGATGGCGCGTGCCTTGAGCAAGGTTTCCCAATGCGCGGACCCGGTTGTATAGGTGAAAGCCGCCGGTACCAGGATCAGGGACACCTCACCAAACGCACGGTACAACTCGGGGAAACGCAGATCGTAGCAGATCGACAACCCCACCTTGCCCACCGGTGTCTGAAAGGTTTGCGGCGTGTTCTCGCCAGGCCGGATTGAAACAGATTCATCGTACGCCTCAGTGCCTTTACGAAAGCCGAAAAGATGAATCTTGTCGTAACGGGCCACCGGCTTGCCGGCCGGGTCATAAACCAGCGTTGTGTTGTAGATGCGTTCGGAATCAGGGCTTTCAAGAGGGAGCGTGCCGCCCACCAGCCAGACCCCATGCCGTGCGGCCTGTTCGGCCAGAAAATCCTGGATCGGGCCCGACCCGGGCTTTTCACGAATGGCCACCTTGTCACGGTCGTGCTGCCCCATCAGGCAGAAATATTCAGGCAAAACCAGAAGATTTGCGCCTTGTCCGGCTGCTTGCGCCACCAATACAGCCGCCTGCTTTAGATTGTCGTCGACGCTCGTCGATGACACCGTCTGCAATGCGGCCACCCGAAAACCAACCGTCTCTGACATATGCTGTTTTCTTCCTGAAAAAATGACCCGGGCTATTGACCCTGAACCAAAAAATCGACCAGTTTACGCGCCAAGGGCGACAAGGCGGCCGGGTCACGCGTACAAATGTTCAGCTCGCGCGATGCCCAGGCATCCGTCAGCCGAACGAGGTGGACAGCCATGTTGCGTGCATGACGTGCGGCAACCTTTTCCGGCAGGATACCCACCCCGACATTGGACTCAGCCATACGGCACAAGGTTTCAAAATCGCTGACCTGAATCCGGATTTTCAAGGGTTTTCCTGCTTCGCGCGCGGCCTGATCAAGGAAAAAGTGAATCGCGGAACCCTCATGAAGCCCGATGAATTCGCTGCCCAGGGCTTCAGAAAAACTGATGCTGGACTGACACGACAGCGGGTGAGCCAAACCGCTAACCAGCACCAGGCGGTCACGCTGCCAGGGCGTAAACACCAGACCGTCGGCCTGATGCCCGGCTGCCACAACCCCGATATCTGCGGCGCCTTCTGCCACGGCTTTGACGATGTCTTCACTGAGACGTTCGCGCAGTTCAAAGTAAACATTAGGATGACTGGCCATAAACCGGTTCAGCACATCGGGCAAAAAATCAGAAATGGCGGTGGTGTTGCCCAGAACCCGGATATTTCCACGCACCTCTTGGGTGTACTGGATCAGATCGGCCTGCAAATGCTCAAGCTGGTTGACCACCGTACGCGCGTGGCGCAGCACAGTCTGGCCAGCCGGCAAAAACGAAAACCCGGAACTGTCCCGGCTGAACAGCCGTAAATCGAGCGCCTGCTCAAGGTTCTTCATGCGCACGCTGGCGGCAGGCAAAGACAGATGCATGCGTGTCGCCGCACGCGTCAGGCTGCCCTCGTCAGCAATGCTGACCAGCAACTGCAAATCAATCAGATCGAAACGATACGCCATGGGCTGGAATCATTGACAAAGGGCTACCCGCAGGACAAACAAGACTACCGCAAAACAGAACGACTTAAGCAGCGCTTAACCTGCATTTAATAAATACGAATTGTACCTGCGGCCAACTTGCCGCATCCTGTCACCCAACCTGTTTAAACCCCTTTTCCAGAACACGCCATCATGACCTCAGTTATTGACCTGCCCTACCTGAAACAATGGGAACAAAAGTCTGAGACGGTATCAGACACCATTACCGCCTGGCCAATCGCTGCACTGGCCGCAACTCTGGACAACCAGCCACTGATCACGCGGCCGCCTGCGAACCTGCCACCCTGCTGGCACTGGCTTTTTTGTCTGCCTGCGGCGCCGCAATCCGAGCTTGGACCCGACGGCCACCCGGCCCGCGGTGGTTTTCTGCCACCAGTGCCGCTGCCACGACGCATGTGGGCCGGAAGCCGTTTGTCTTTCCTGGGCCCGATCAACGTCGGCAGCGAAATTACCCGAAAGTCAACTGTCGTCAGCGTCGACACCAAGCAAGGGCGTACCGGCCCATTGGTTTTTGTACTCGCCCGTCATGAAAT
>JAAYID010000304.1 GCA_012744285.1 Alcaligenaceae bacterium | reverse complement strand
GGTCCACGCCGGCCTTGACCGGGTCGACCACGGTGTCGTTGACGACCAGGTCAAGCTCAACGCCGGGGTAAAGATCCTGAAATTCGCGCAGATAGCTTGCCAGATGGCCCAGTACCAGCCCCGGCAGGGCATGAACGCGCAGGCGTCCGGCAATCGTTCCGCGCGCCTGGCGCATCTGGTCCACCAGGTCTGATGTGCGCGACAGCAGGTCGGTGCAGTCGGCCAGAAAAGCCTCGCCCACTTCCGACAGCTGGATGTTTCGGGTGTTGCGATGAAACAGTGGCGCACCCACATAGTTTTCCAGTTGCTGGATGCGTGTGGTCACCACGGATTTTGATACGTTAAGCCGTCGCGCCGCTTCCGAAAAATTTTCCGTTTCTGCAGCCGTGACAAACGCCTCGATCGAGAGGTATCGGTCCAAAATTGTCTCCTTGCCAGAGGTGGCAAATTCTTTTTATGACCGAATGATAGCGTTGTTGTCAGCCTGGGCTGTCGTGAAGCAGGTAATAACGGCGGAGCGAGTTGCTCAGCGGGTCAGGGGTGGCGGCTGGTCTTTGGCCAGGAATGACTAACATGCAGTGATGCGTGCGGGTGTTCCAACCAAAAACGGGGCTGGAACACTCTGAAACCCACTAAAGGCGAATGCTTATTTTGCAGGTGCCTTGGTGAAGCGCAGGTAAGGCAGTTTGATGTCGATGGCACCAAATTTTTCTTTGGCTTGTTCATCGTTAAGGCTCAGAGCCACGATGACGTCCTGGCCGGGAACCCAGTCTGCCGGTGTGGCAATAGGCACGCCATCGGTGGCCTGAATGGCGTCAAGCGCACGCAGGATTTCAGCAAAGTTGCGACCTACCGACATAGGATAGGACATGGTGAGACGGATTTTTTTATCGGGACCAATGATGAAGACGGTGCGTACGGTGGCGCTGTGGGCAGGGGTACGGCCGTCGGGCAAATAGGCGTCAGCGGGAAGCATGTTGTACAGCTTTGCGACTTGCAACGAAGTGTCGTCAATGATGGGGAAGTCGGCAGGTGCGCCGGAAAACGCCTCGATGTCGCTTTTCCACTTGTGGTGCTCTTCAACGCTGTCAACAGAAACGCCCATGACTTTCGTGTTGCGCTTTGAAAATTCGCCTGCAAGGCGTGCTACGGCACCGAATTCGGTGGTGCAGACTGGAGTGAAGTCTTTGGGATGCGAGAACAGAATGGCATAACTGTCACCCATCCAGTCATGCAGGGTCAGGGAACCTGCAGTTGAATCAGTGGTGAAATTCGGGGCGATATCGTTGATACGCAATGACATGGAGTGACTCCTTGTGTAGTGGATTGAATCAGTGGTTACTCAAATGAGGTGGGCTTAGACCCGTTGGCCGATATAGCGCGTAACGCACGCGGGCCCGTGGTGACCAGGACCTTCGTCCAGGTTGACTTCGCACTCGATTCCATACGTTTCTTGCAGCATACCGCTGAAATCGTTTCGTATGAGCTTGAGCGAATACAGTAATTCAGGATTTTTTGGCCCGCCACTTGTTTTGGCAAGCTGGTCGGGGCTGAACGCTTCGAGCACGAGAACTCCGCCAGGGCGCAGGGCGCGTGCCAGGTTCTGGTGGATAGCCTGACGGCACTCAGCAAGTAAATGAACATAGGTAAGAACCACGGCATCGTAGGATTTCGATGGCATCCAATGTTGCAGGTCAGCATGTTCGGTTGCAATGGTTACCCCGCATTCAGCAGCCAGTTTTCTGGCTTTTGAAAGGCCGACCACAGAGGCGTCGACGGCTAACACCTGATGACCTTGACGGGCGAGCCACACACCGTTGCGCCCTTCCCCATCGCCAGGAACAAGGATATTGGAATACGGAGCAAGCAAACCCGCCTGCTCAACCAGGAATGCATTCGGCTGTTTGCCGTATTTGAATTCGTCTGATCCAAATTGTTGATCCCAGAAATTCATTGTGTGGCCTTTTGAAACGTTCATCGACAATAACACCGTGTCTCATAAATTCATTTTATAGACCAATAAAATATAAATCAATATAATATGAATAAATATAATGTAATCGGGTCGATAGCTTAAATCTATCCGGGTGGTATGTCAGGGCTGCTTCCTGTGATTGGAGGCAGCCTATGCCGATTCTTGGCAGTCTGGCAAGCCTGAGCAAGAGGCTGTGCTACAAAAGTATCAGTCGTTGCCCGACTTTAAAAAGTGTCTTTCTGATCATGCAGGTCGTGGCCGGCGGCGTGCGCAGCATCAAGCAATGGTCCCAGGTCGCAGCCTGATTGCCGAGCCTGGTTATGCAACCATAAGGACGCGGCCCGGCGCCCCGTTTTGCAAAAACACAGTACAGGTTTAGGTAACCAGTCAATGGCCTTGCCAAAGGCCTCAATGACTTCCGGGGTGTATTCGCCCGGAGTTACCGGTATTTCAACCCACTCCAGCCCCTGCTGAGCGGCGGCCTGACGCAGCGCAATATCGTCAGTGTGGTCTTCGGCCTCACCTGGCCGACGATTACAAATTACCGAGCGAAACCCGCGTGCTTTGACCTCGGCAAGGTCTTGGGGATAAATAGCATGACAGATACTGAAGCCGGGTTCGAGAGGTTTGATGTCCATAGTAGTCAATGTGATGTAATTGATTGATCAGTTAAGGAGTCGTGGGCATATCGTTAAAAAGATGCAGGTACATTTTGCGCATAACCCGAACTCTGGTTATTGCGCTGACGCAATAACGACCGATTTGTGGCTTAAAAGCCGGCTGGTCAGGTGAAGCAATGCCAAAACAGTCATTATTTGTACTATCGCTAACGCAAGAATCCCCAACCAGTAAACCACACTGAATGGCTCGACAATGCCTGTTTTTACCCACGCCAGATGCCACCAGAACATGCCCATCACCACAATTGCCACACCTGGGCAGATCAACCCGAAACTGACAGGGCTACGCTGGTCACCCACCAGATGCGACTTTAAATACCCATTGAGAATCATGACGCGATAGCCAATAGCAAGAATAAGCAATTGCGACATGAAAATGGCGGTTATGGTGGTGAAAAGGACACTAGGGACGATAGGTGTTTGAAAATGATGTGCCAGCCCGTGCTGCATGCGAACCCATTCAATGCCCAGAAGCGTCAAAATGGGCACCATCATCCAGATACTGGGTGTTGCCTGCGCTTGCAGCCCAAACTGCATCATGGCTTGCGCCCCTGAAGCCAGCACCAGGAAAGCCACAATCACAGCAATGACCATGAAAAGAATGGAAAAGGTGCCGGCAACCGCAGAGATCGCTTTGATATGTGACATGGCCGCTGGTGCCGCAAAACCCACCGACAACATCGAAAACGTGAACACAGCCATCAGCCCTGACAAATGGTTGTGCTCTTCAGGCTTGAACCCACCTTTAGCCAGGTAACGTGCCAGATACCTCCCGTACAAGCGCAAAGACCAAACACCTAATACGCCAAAAGCCACCACGGCCAACGGAAACAGGTACTCAACCACCGACCATAAACCTGGAACAAATAAGGCGCCGCTAGCAAAACACACATTCACGGTCATGGCTAATGTCAGGGGTTGCGCCATGAACTGAACTTCGGCTGGACTATTTTTTAGTTTTGTATAAGTTTCGGTTAATTTCGCCCGTTGGTGCTCACGGAAATTCCATACCAGCAAAACCAGATGCAATAGCGCCAGAACCACCATGAATAAAGTGGCTAGCACCGCGACAGAACGCACTCCGGGCGCCAAAGGAGCCCCACCTTGCACGGCGAGGACTAGGTCAGACCACACCGGCATGGGGTGATCCGGATGCGGAATCATCCACATCAAATACATAAAAAACGAGATGGACAAGCCTCCTGCACCCAGTGAAGCAAGCCAGAATGCAGGGTGCCAGGGCTGTGCGGGATCACGTTTGATCAGACTCATTAGATACCTTCGTTAAGTCGTGGGAACAAAGCAAAATGCCCCCCAATGCATTGCGTCGGGGGGCATATTCATTAACAAAACCTGAAATTTACATTTGCGGCTTTGGTGTCGTTTTACTGCTGGGAGGAAGCGTCGGGTAAACAACTTTAGGCTGATCACCGGTCAGAGTATGCAAAAAGGCGGTGATGGACTTGACTTCTTCATCAGAGAGTTCAGCACCCAGTTGGCTTGTGCCCATGATGGCCACGGCCTGCTCCAGACTCCATACTTCACCACTATGGAAATAAGGTGCCGTCAGGGCGATGTTACGTAACGGGCTGGCACGGAATACGTATTCATCGGAAGCCGTTTTGGTAACGACAAACCGGCCGCGATCATCTTCGGGCAGGATATCGGCACCTGGCTTCTTGATCAGACCAAACGGGAAGTAGCTTTGACCGCCCAGATTGATGCCGGCATGACATGCAATACACCCTTTGTTCATGAACAGCTCAAGACCAACCAGTTCCGCTTTGTTAAAGCTGTCTTTGCCCTCAAGGAACTGGTCGAATTTTGAATTTGGCGTGATGAGCGTAATTTCGAAGTCTTCGATGGCCTTGGCCATGTTGTCAAACGTCACCGGATTGGACTCGCCTGGAAACGCTTTTTTGAACATGTCTACGTACTCAGGGATACTTTGCAGCGTATCTTCAACATGCTTTGGTGTGGCATTCATTTCTACACTGGCCTGCACAGGGCCTTTAGCCTGCTCTTTCAAGTCTGCGGCACGACCATCCCAAAACTGGGCTATGTTGAAAACAGCGTTCAACACCGTCGGTGAGTTACGCGGTCCATGTTGCCACCCGTGACCAATAGACGTGGGAATATTGTCGGCACCGCCTGTGCCTACACTGTGGCAGGTATTACAGCTGATGATGTGACTTTTTGACAAACGCGGCTCGAAGAAGAGTGACTTGCCAAGTTCAATTCGGTCAGCGTTAAGCTTGCGCTCTTTGATGATGACATCAATTGTTGGAATGGGCTTGAAAATTTGCTGCGCACGTTCGCGTAACTTGCCTGCATCTGGCTGAGCAAATGCGACCGCAGAGCCTGTAATCAACAGGCTGGCCAACAGAGTGCCTGATAGTTTTTTCATGTTCATTTTTCTTTCTCCAACGCAACTATTTTTATCAAAATATTATGAAAATTTGCTTGTTTTGACTATATCAAGATGCGCGCAAAATTGCACCTGAGCCAAGCGCACATCGGCATAGGGGGTCTCTAATAAGAGACACTTCTGCCACACCACCCGGCATGCGGGTCCGCACCGGGCGGTTCGAGGGCTTGAGG
>JAAYID010000303.1 GCA_012744285.1 Alcaligenaceae bacterium | reverse complement strand
GAGATGGTGGGTGCCAGGGCATCCATTGCGTAGGGCAGTTCAGGAAGCGTAAAAGCCATGATCGATATCCTTATTAAAAAACCCGACAACCTGAGAGGCCGAAGGGCAACATGGGTTGACACGAATGCAGGCCACCCGCCGCACGCCCGGTCGCGGGCACTTACAACAGGCGACTTGATTTAAAAACTTCGACATCGGCACTACCCTGACCCAGTTCAAGGGTGAGCCGGTCTCCAATCGATAAGTCTAACGCATTTTTAACCAGTTCCCCATGGGGATTCCGGACCAGTGCATAGCCGCGGCCGAGAATTTTCCGGGGGTTCAGCGCCTGCAGTGTCAGCACGGCCGCATCCAGCCGGGCGCGCGGGGCACGCAACTGACGCGCACCGACGGCAACCAGGCGCTGCTGTGCCCGATCAAGATCACGCCGGACGCGGCTCACCGAAGGCAACGCAGCCGTTAACCGGGTATTCAGCATCGCCAGTCGTGTCGATTCAAGCGACTGCCGGCGCCGGGTCGCTTGATGCAGCCGGCGTTGCAGGTCATCGATCTGGAGTCGCTGGCGCTGCAAACGCTGCTGCGGTGACACCAGCAGCGCCATGGCACGGTCCAGGCGCAGCGCGGCACGTTCGAGCACGCGACGTTGCTGACGTTCAAGGTGAATCAGCAATTCGCCGACCTGATCAAGACCGCGTTGACGTGCCGTGCACGACAACTCTGCCGCTGCCGTTGGCGTCGGTGCACGCAGGTCGGCCACAAAATCGCAAATGGTGAAGTCGGTTTCATGACCGACACCACTGATCACAGGAATCGGACTGGCCGCTACCGCGCGGGCCAGGGCTTCGTCGTTGAAGCTCCACAAATCTTCGAGACTGCCGCCGCCACGAACCAGCAGCAGCGTAGCAACCTCGTTACGGTCGATGGCGGTTTGCAGTGCCTGCACCAGCTTGGCCGCAGCGCCCTCACCTTGAACAGGTGCGGGATAAACGATAACCCTGACATGCGGCGCACGCCGCGCCATTGACGTCAGCACATCACGCAGCGCCGCCGCTGCCAATGACGTCACCACGCCGACAGCGTGGGGCATCGTTGCGATCGGCCGCTTGCGCGCCGGGTCAAACAGCCCCTCGGCGGCCAGCTTTTCCTTCAGTCGCAAAAAAGCCTCGTGCAAGTCACCTTGCCCTGCCCGGCGCAAGGTTTCAACCTGAAGCTGATAATCACCGCGCGGCTCGTAAAGCGTGACAGTTGCTCGAAACTCGAAACGCTCGCCTGCGCGCGGCGTGAATGACAGGGTCTGGGCACGCCCGCGAAACATGACGGCCCGTACCGAGGCACGCTCGTCCTTGATGGTGAAATACCAATGCCCGGACGCCGCCTGGGTAAAGTTCGAGATTTCCCCCCTCACCCAGATGCGTGAAAAGTTGCCCTCGAGCAGGTTACCCACCTGGCGATTGAGCTGGGCAACGGACAACACAACGTCAGAAGATTCTGCAGACGGCGCGGCAAAGAATTCAGGGTTCATAACGACGGTTGACGATGTGAAAAATGTCCGGCGAAACAGGGCCAGTCGCACCCGCGACAAGCCTGAAGGGGCGCCAGTATACCCCTTGTTCAAACAATCGACAGCCCCCTGCCGCAGACTGTTGAAAACCCAGCAAAAAAAGGGCTTTAAGGTCATTTTCAGGCAAATTCACAGGAAAGCTGTCCACATTTTTTTTCGCTTTGTCAAATCGACGTCAGATCAAGCCAATTAGCTGCATACCTCAATAAAAACCTTACATAAACAATATAAACCATTGATTTATATTAGTTTAATAAAAAGTTCAAAAATGAGCTCAAATTGTCCACGGAACCTCAAAACCACGTCAAACAATGACTTGCGTACAGTTGTACACACAATTATCCACAGATTCTGTGGATACTCTGTGGAAAGCCTTTATTTACGCCATATGACGGATAAAACAGTCCAGCCTGCGCCACCTTTACGCCGGTCTTGCGTGCATAACCGCAGTATTGCAATACGTACACGGAACGTCCGTTCGCCTACGCTGACAGACACAGGCCTTGCCCGCTTGCACCGACACCGTCGCCGCGTAAAATGGGCACCAGACGGACAATCGACCCACCCCACTGAAACCGACGGCTGGTCGCCCTGGCGGGCCAGACCAGACATCCTGCTCCCGGAGACAACGTTTTGCTGCAAATCATTCATGATGCCGGTTGGCCCATCTGGCTGCTGATTGCCACTTCCGTCATTGGGTTGGCTCTGATCATTGAACGCTTTCTGGCCCTGCGCACACGGTATGTGACGCCATCTGGCTCGCTGGAGCACGCCATGAGCCTTGTCCAAAACACCGCCCCGCTGCCCTCTGCGCTTGAAAAACTGGCCGGCAGCTCGCCAGCGGGTCGCGTTCTGGCCGAAGTCATTGCGGTGCGCGAGCACGACATGGCCTATCGGGTTGCCGCCATTGAAGACGTGGGAAAAGACGTCGCGTGGCGGCTTAACCGCTACGTACCCACGCTCGCCACCATTGCCGTTATCTCGCCATTACTGGGGCTGTTCGGCACAGTAGTCGGCATGATCGAAATTTTTGCATCGTATACCCCGGCCGGTGGTGACCCTGCCCAGCTGGCACGCGGCATCTCGGTTGCGTTGTACAACACGGGTTTCGGCATTCTGATCGCGGTACCCGCCCTGATATTCCATCGCTATTTCAAGACCCGTGTCGAACATTTCCTGCATCACATCGAGCACCAGGCCAGTACACTTGACCGACTGCTGCAACAGCACCCGGGCCGTTCAGCATGAATTTTCGTCGCTCCATGTCCACCGACGAGCCGGAAATCAACCTTATCCCGCTCATCGACATTTTGCTGGTCATCCTGATTTTCCTGGCGGCCACCACGTCGTTCCATCGCTATCAACAGATCAACGTGTCATTGCCCAAGGCCAGTGCCCAGGCACTGGCCGGCGAGCCCTTGCGGCTGGCCATCAGTCAGGAGGGTCAGTATGCCCTCGACAGCCATCTGCTGGACGGCAGTTTGGCTGCAGACCTCGCCATTGCGCTTGAACATGCCAGCCAGGGTCAGGATGACCCCGTCTTGTTGATCAACGCGGATGCCCAGGCACCCCACCAGGCAGTCATCACGGCCATGGAGGCCGCCCGTCAGGCCGGCATTTCGCACGTCAGCTTCGCCATCCAAGCCCCATAAGGCCTCACCTTGACATTCAGGCAACGCTTAACCCAACGCATCCACGCCCTCTGGCAAACTCCCGGGCTGGTCAGCACACTGCTGTTACCCCTGTCCTGGCTGGTCGGACTGGCCATAAAAACCAAGCAACGCCGCTGGCAACGTCAGCCCCCTGAACGTGTCGCCCCGGTACCGGTCATTGTGGTGGGCAACCTGATGGTGGGCGGAACCGGGAAAACGCCGGTGGTAATCGCGCTTGTGCAAGGCCTGCAAAAACTGGGATGGACACCCGGCGTCATCAGCCGCGGATATGGCGCCCGCATGCCAAAAGATCAGGCGCGTTGCGCCGTCAGCCCGCTTGACCCCGCCTTGTTCGGTGACGAACCCAGCCTGATTGCAGCAGCAACCGGGGCACCGGTGGCCGTACATCCCAAACGCACCCTGGCACTTTCAACACTGCATCAGCACCGGCCGGATGTCAACGTAGTCATCTCGGACGATGGACTGCAGCACCTGGCCCTGGCCCGGGATATGGAGATTGTGGTGCAAGATGGGCGTGGGCTTGGCAACGGCCGTTTGCTGCCGGCCGGTCCGCTGCGCGAACCCCGATGCCGTCTCGGCCAGGTCGACCTGATCATCAACAACGTCAGTGCAAGCAATGACCAGGAGGCGGTCACCAACCCGCATCGCCACAAACCGCTGCCCGGGCTGCCCCCGCATGTACCTGCCTTGCAGATGCAACTGCATCCGGTCAGTTGCACCCACCTGCTGACCGGCACTGTGGTTGCCTGGCCTCAGTGGCGCCAAACGCATGGCACCAGGCCCCTGGCCGCCGTTGCGGCCATTGGTCAACCTGAACGCTTTTTCGGCATGCTGCGTCGGCTGGGCCTCAACCTCGGACAGTGCATCGGCTTGCCTGATCACGATGACTTCAGTGACCCGCCCTTCAAGCGCATGACCGCGTCACTGATCCTGGTTACCGATAAAGATGCCGTGAAATGTCGTCGTCTGGACGATGAGCGCCTGTGGTCGGTCCAGGTCGCACCACGGTTTTCTGACGAGACCTGGATACAGCGTATCCACCAACAGCTAAAATCACTTCGTTCCTGAACAATCATCATCACTCTCATTCTGAACCTGTACGGACCTTGCCATGGACTCAAACCTCTTACAAATTCTGGTCTGCCCCGTCTGCAAGGGCCCGCTTCAACACGATGCCCAGAACCATGAACTGATCTGCAAGGCAGACAAACTGGCATTTCCCATCCGTGACGGCGTACCCGTCATGCTCGAACATGAAGCGCGCGCCCTTCAAACTGAAGCGGGCGCCGCCAACGCGGCCAGCGCATCATGAGTTTTGTCGCGGTCATTCCGGCCCGTGCCGCATCCACGCGCTTGCCGGGCAAACCGCTGCTCGATATCGGCGGCAAACCCATGGTCGTTCGCACCGCCGAGCAAGCCCGTCGTTCAACCGCCCGGCAAGTTGTTGTCGCCACCGATGACGACACGATCTGCCAAACCGTCAAGGTGCACGGGCTCGAGGCCATCATGACGCGCACCGATCATG
>JAAYID010000302.1 GCA_012744285.1 Alcaligenaceae bacterium | reverse complement strand
TGACTGATGTACACAAATGCTTCGGGTCGCTGAAGGTTACCGACGGCATCAGCCTGTCGGTCAACCAGGGCGAGGTTCTGGGCATTCTCGGGCCGAATGGCGCGGGGAAAACTACCTTATTCAACCTGATTTCAGGCGACATCCGCCCCGACTCAGGGGTTATCACCTTCAATAACACCAATATTTCCGCCCTGCCGGCACACAAGCGCTGCCGCCTGGGCATTGGCCGCTCGTACCAGGTGCCGCAACCGTATTCCGGCCTGACCGTCTTCGAAAACTGCCTGGTGGCGGCAACGCTGGGGGCACGGCTTCCTGAACCGCAAGCCTATGCCCTGTGTCAGGAAGTCCTGCAATCCACCGGGCTGCTTGCAAAAGCCAACCAGTTGGCCGGCGGGCTGACACTGCTCAACCGGAAACGGCTTGAGCTGGCCAGAGCCTTGTGCACACAACCCAAACTGCTGTTGCTGGATGAAATTGCCGGTGGCCTGACCGAGCATGAAGCCAAAATTCTGGTCGATGAAATCAAGGCGATCAAGGCCCGTGGTGTCACCATGATCTGGATTGAGCACGTGGTGCATGCCCTGCTGGCGGTCGCCGACCGCCTGTTTGTCCTGAACTTCGGTACCCGCCTGGCCGAAGGGGAACCCAACGAGGTCATGAACAACCCCGAGGTCAAACGGGTCTATATGGGGCTGGACGCATGAGCGCACTTCTGAAAACACACGCATTGAACGCGTTCTACGGTGACTTCCAGGCCTTGTTCGGTATTGATTTCGAAATCAACGCCGGCGAAACGATTGCCATCATTGGCGCGAACGGCGCCGGCAAGTCCACCTTTCTTAAATCCATCACCGGGCTGCTGAAAAACACGGCCGAGGCCATCGAGTTCAAGGGACGTCCCATCGGTGGCATGCCCCCCGGCAAAATCGTTTCCCTGGGGGTTGCCATGGTTCCGGAGGGGCGCCGCCTGTTCCCCAGCCTGTCGGTAGAAGAAAACCTGCTGATGGGCAGCTACACCAAACGCCCCGGGCCCTGGACGCTGGACAGCGTATATGCCCTTTTCCCGGTGCTGCGCGAACGTCGCAACAACCCGGGAACGGCGCTTTCGGGTGGACAACAGCAAATGGTGGCCATCGGCCGCGCCCTGATGAGCAACCCCGACCTGCTCATCTGCGATGAAATATCGCTGGGGCTGGCCCCCATCATCGTCAAGGAAATCTACAGCACGCTGGACCAGATCAGGGCGGATGGCCTGAGCGTGATCGTAGTCGAACAAGACGTGGCCACCGCCAGCAAAGTATCCAACCGGCTGTACTGTTTTCAGGAAGGCCGGGTTTCACTGCAGGGGCCATCCGCCGAATTGTCCATGGACGACATTTCCAAAGCCTATTTTGGTATCTGAAAGGAACCGCAATGCTCAGCTGGATTTCTACCGTTTTACAAGGTCTGATGCTTGGCGGACTGTATGCGCTGTTCGCGATGGGGCTGTCGCTGATGTTCGGCGTCATGCGGCTGACCAACATCGCGCATGGCGATTTCATCATTCTGGCGGCCTTCGCCGCGTTTGCGCTGCTGGCCTCCTCGGGCATGAACGAATTCGGACCCGCCTTGACCAGCATGGCCATCTTGCTGCCCATGGCCTTTGTCTTTGGCTATGGCCTTCAACGCCTGATGCTCAATGGCACCCTGGGCAAAGACCCGCTGCCCTCACTGGTGGTGACCTTCGGGCTGTCGATCGTGATCCAGAATGCACTGGTCGAAATTTTCAGCGCAGACCCCCGATCAATCGGCACCGGCGGTTTCAACACGCTCAGTCTGAAACTGGGCGGCGACCTGGCTGTGGGTGCACTGCCCTTGAGCATTTTCCTGATTGCCGTGCTGATGGCTTGCGTGATGCAGTGGTTGTTCAACCGTACCGCCATCGGCCGGGCATTTCGGGCCACCTCTGACGACAAGGACGCGGCCGAGCTGATGGGGGTCGATCATCGCCACATTTATGGTCTGGCGACAGCTACGGCCTTTGTCTTGATTGCCGTCGCCGGTGTCTTGCAGGGCATGCGCACCACAGTGTCGCCCGCCGATGGCCCGGCCTTGCTGATCTTTGCCTTCGAGGCCGTGATCATCGGTGGCATGGGCTCATTCTGGGGCACCTTCGCCGGCGCCCTGATTTTGGGTGTCACGCAAAGCATCGCCTTTCGCATTGATCCGGGCTGGGGGATCTGGGCCGGCCATGTCGTCTTCCTGATCATGTTGCTGGTCCGCCCCCAGGGGCTGTTCCCCAAGACCCGCTAACCCGATACCGACCTGTCATCAGAGTATTCACACCATGTCAACGACCAACCTGCCGCTGTTTACTGTTGAACGCAAGACTCGCGCCAGCCAGATCGGCGCCCTCATCGCTGTCGTGCTGGTAGCCTCCGCCGCGTCCATGCCCTGGTGGGCCGGGTCAAGCTGGCTGCGCGAATTCAACCAGATTGCCTGTTACTTCATTTTTGCCAGCATGTGGAACCTGCTGGCCGGTTACGGGGGCATGGTGTCGATCGGGCAGCAAGCCTTTCTGGGCTTCAGCGGGTACATCATGATCATCATGGCCAACTCACTGGGCGTTAACCCATTTGTGGCTGTGCCCATTGCTGCCGTCGTGACGGCTGTGGTTGCCCTGCCTGTTTCAAAAATCGCTTTTCGCCTGCAAGGAGGCTACTTTGCCATCGGCACCTGGGTGATTGCCGAAGTGTTCAGACTGACCTTTGCCAACGTCTCAGCCATCGGGGGCGGGTCGGGCATGAGCCTGACGGCCCTGCGCGGCATACCCCGAGCCACCCGTGAATCAGTCACGTTCTGGATGACGCTGGCCGCCGTGGTGGCCACCATCGGCCTGACCTACTGGTTTCTGCGCAGTCGTCAGGGGTTGGCCTTGCTGGCCATCCGCGATTCGGAAATCGCCTCTGAGTCACAAGGCATCGACGTGCAATCCACCAAACTGGCGGTTTACGTGGTCGCCGCTTTTGGGGCAGGCCTGGCCGGCGCGCTGTACTTTTTAGGCAACCTGCGCATCTCGCCCGATGCCGCGTTCTCGGTGAACTGGACGGCCTTTGCCATTTTCATGATCATGATCGGTGGCCTGGGCACCATTGAGGGGCCGATTCTGGGGGCCGTCATTTTCTGGGCCCTGAACCGGTATTTTGCCGACTATGGCACCTGGTACCTGGTGGGGCTGGGCTTGCTGGCCATTGGCATCACTCTGGTGTTCAAGCAAGGGATCTGGGGCTATATCCAGCAACGCTACGACATCCGGCTGTTTCCGGTGCAGCGCCGGCTGCTGATGACGCACCCGCGAAACGAGTGACTATGACCAGAAAGACGACCCGCACGGGTCTATAACGACGCCCATTGATGTTATAAAGTAACATCACTAACACATCGGGCTGAACCACCATGCGATACCTCCTGAACCCTGCCGCAACAGACACCACGCCGACGCCGTCGGTCTTGCGTCTTGCCCGGCGACTGCGCCGGGCTTTGCCGGCAGGTGTCTCGGGATTGGCCCTGCTGCTGGCGGCCACCGCACACGCCCAGGCCCCAGGCAAACATGTACATGGCCAGGCCGAACTGGATATTGCCATCGAGGAAAGCAGCATCGCCCTGATGCTGGTGTCTCCGCTGGACAATATCCTGGGCTTTGAGCACACACCGCGCACGGACGCAGAACGCAAACAAGCCGACGACGCTCAAAAAGCTCTGGCGCAAGGCGACCGCCTGTTTGTTATTGATGAGGGCGCAGGCTGCACAACTGAAAAAATCAGTGTCCCGACGTTATACGAAGACACGCACAACCATGGCCATTCAGGGCACGCCGGCATGCATGCCGACGCAGAACTGACTGTTCAATACAGGTGTGCTTCAGGCCATAACGTCAAGGTCATTGATACCGCCGCCCTGTTTGACGCCTTTCCCCGACTGCAAACCCTGCAGGTCCAGCTGGCCGGACCAGGCCGGCAAGCTGGCATGACGATTACACGCACCCAGCCCCGAATTTCCGTACCACGATAAGTCTTTTCGCAATGACCGCCTCTGCAGCCCTGTCGGCTTCTGCCGATTTTGTCTTGAGCATTGATCATCTGGTCTACGCCTGGCCGGGCCATACCGACCCGGTGCTTAAGATCAACGACCTGCGGATACTCCGGCACAGCCGGACCTTCCTTTACGGACCCAGCGGTTGCGGCAAAAGTACGCTGCTGAGCCTGATGGCCGGTGTGCTGTTGCCCACGTCGGGTTCGGTTGAACTGCTGGAACACCGCTGGCAAACACTGAAAGCGGCACGCCGCGACCGGTATCGCGCCGATCATGTCGGCTACATTTTCCAGCAGTTCAACCTGGTGCCATACATCAGTGCGCTGGAAAACGTGCTGGCACCCTGTTATTTTTCAGCACAACGCCGGCAGGCTGCCATGGCCGATCATGGCTCACCGACGGCCAGCGCAGAGGCCTTGCTGCTGGCCATGGGGTTGACGCCAGGGGATATCAACCGGCCAGCCGGAAACTTGTCAGTCGGCCAGCAACAGCGGGTCGCAGCGGCACGCGCACTGATTGGCCGTCCGGCCCTGGTCATTGCCGACGAACCCACATCGGCTCTTGATGACAACACGACACACAGCTTCATGCAGCAATTATTAAGCGCGGTTGACAAGGCTCAAAGCAGCCTGGTGTTCGTCAGCCATGACCGGAACTTGCAAACCTATTTCAACCAGCACGTGTTCCTGCCCGAGATCAACCTGGCCGGCCCCCTTCACAAGACAACCGGCCACGCTGTCGCCGCGGGGGTGGCCACATGAATCTCTGGTTGCTGAATCTGGCCTGGCGCAGTGCCTGGAACCGGCGCTTTTCACTGACATTCACGGTGGTTTCAATTGCCCTGGCCACCCTGATGCTGCTGGGGCTCGAACGTGCCCGCAACGATTTACGCAGTCATTTTGTATCGGCCGTATCCGGAACCGACCTGATCGTGGGAGCCCGCGGTGGCCAGTTGCCACTGCTGCTGTATACCGTGTTTCATGTCGGCACACCCACCAATACCATGAAAGCCTCAAGTGTTGAGGCCATCGCGGCGCAACCGGGCGTGGCCTGGGTCGTACCCATCGTCAAGGGCGACTCGCACCGGGGGTACCCGGTCATGGGTACCAGCCCCGGTTACTTTGAGCATGTCCGTTATGGCCTGAAGCAACCTCTGGTTTTCCAGAGCGGAGGCCCCTGGGTCAATGCATTTGATGCTGTACTGGGTGCCGAAGTAGCCGACGCATTGGGGTATACGGTGTCATCGCAACTGACATTGGCCCATGGCGATGGCGGTTTGAATGCCATTGCCCACGATGATCACCCGTTTACCGTATCGGGCGTACTGGCGCGTACCGGCACACCGGTCGACCGCAGCATTCTGGTCAGCACCCAGGCCCTATCGGCCCTGCATGCCGGCTGGATCGGGGGCCGGCCCTTGCCGGGTCAAGGCAAAGCGTCAGTCTTGCCCGGAGCGCTGCAACCCGTCACGGTCAATGCCGCACTGATCGGCCTGGAGCGACGCGCAGCGGTTTTTTCGTTGCAGCGTTATATCAACAGCTTTCAGGCTGAACCCCTGATGGCCATTCTTCCCGG
>JAAYID010000301.1 GCA_012744285.1 Alcaligenaceae bacterium | reverse complement strand
GCCATGGAAATGACGTCGTAGCCGGCGTCCAGCATCTGGCGGACGATTTCCAGGCCAATGCCGGCACTGCCTCCGGTAACAACGGCGGTGTAGGGTGTGCTCATGTGTGCTCCGTGTTTTATCGTTGTTGGTATTGCCGGTGCCTGTTGGTGCACCGGCGCCATTCATGAAAGCAGGCCCGTCGTGGGCCTGTTCGCGTGGATGGTTTCAGCTGTTCGGTGCCAGCGCCAGTACCCGCAAGGGGCTGCCTGAACCGCTGCGAATTTTTAGCGGCGCCGCAAAAATCAGCGTGCCTTTGGCTGGTAATTGGTCAAGGTTGGTCAGACACTGCAGGCCATAGCGGTTGTTGCCGTGCATGAAGTAGTGGCACGGGTAAGGTGGATCAAGGTGGGCCGCCTGACCCGCGTCGGTTCCGACGGATTCGGTACCGAAACCGTGCACGTTACGCTCTTTGATCAGCCAGGGCACAACCTGTGAATCCGGGCCGGGCGAGTGTGCCCCGTCGTCTTTCATGTTCAGGTAATCGGTGGGTTTGTCGCGCTTTGACCAGTCGGTACGCATCAGTACCCAGGCGCGTTCGGGGATGCGCCCGTGCTGCGCTTCCCATTGCTGCACGAAGTCAATCGTCAGAAGGAAGTCGGGGTTGGCCGCCGTTTCAGCCGAGCAGTCAATGACACAGGCTTCGGCCACAAAGGCATTTAGCGGGATGGTGTCGACACAGTTATTGGGCTGGTCTTTGCCACTCACCCAATGTACCGGGGCGTCAAAGTGGGTACCGGTGTGTTCCGACATGGAAAAGTTGTTCCAGTACCAGGCCGGGCCGCGTTCGTCGTAGCGTGAAATTTCTTCAACCCGGAATGGCCAGGCTTGCCCGAACTCGGGCGGTAGCTGAATGGTCGGGAAATCGGGGGACAGCGTTTCGGTCAGGTCAACCATCCTGATTTTGCCGTTCAGTAATTCGGCCAGAAACTGCGTCAATACGGTGGTGCTCATGGTGTTCCTTTAATGTCGTCAGCGTCGTGCCAGTTCGCGTTCCAGGCCTTTGGGGTTATCGCTGAGCAGTTCCATGAACTCTTTGGCGACATCGCCCACCCAGCTGTCTTCGACGCCATCGCGCAGGGCCTGGACAACCGCTTTACCCAAGGCTGAAGGCGCCACTGTTGGGGGCGGCGTCAGCTGTTCCCACTCGTGGTCGACCGGGCCGGTAAAGACGTTGACGACACGGATGCCGCTGGGGCGAAATTCGTTGCGCAGGCACTGGCTGACCGATAGAGCCGCCGCTTGCGAGGCCGACCACATGCCGCGTGCGGGCAGATTCATGTGGGCATAGACCGACAGGATGTTGACCCAGGCCACCGCATTGACCGCGCCATCGTTGGCGCGTGCGGCCATGCCGGGGCCGAACTGCTGGGCCAGACGGATCAGGCCCAGGCAGTTGGTGTTCAGGCTGTCGTACGCTTTCATGATGTCGCGGTTGTACAGCACGCCGCCATCACGTTCGTAATTGGCGGTATTGACCAGAATCTCGATTTTGCCGCCAATGGATTTGGCGACGCGTTCGATGGCATCGATATTGCCAACATTCAGGTCTTGCACCTGGACGCGCTCATCGGCGCACAAAGCTTCGAAAGCGGCATCTTTTTTCCAGATTTCGGGGTCACCGACGAATACGGTGGTGGCCCCGGCATCCAGCAAGGCCTTGATGACGGCCCGGCCAACGGGCGATTTGCCATCGGTGACCAGTGCGCGACGGAATTTAGGGTCGCAGGAGGTTTCTCGTAACACCGGGTCATCTTCCATGTGGGGCGTGGGTTTCGGGGGCAACGCGACCAGTACAGCTTGACCGCTGCGATCGAGCTTGAGGCTGAGCCGCACCATGTCGCCTTCGTTGATGTCGCCATGAATGTGCGCCACCACCGAGGGGCCGGCGTCCATGACCACGGTACCGACACGCCAGGGCAGGCGCTCGCGGAAGTACAAGTCATTGCTGTGTTCCAGCGTGGTCATGGCCAGCAGTTTGCCCTTCGGGTTCACGGCTTGCCATTTCAGATCAGCAGACAGGCAGTGATGGCAGACTTCACGAGGCGGGTATTGGACTGCTTCGCATTCCTGGCAGACTTGCAGGTCAAAGCGACCTTCGGCGGCGGCGGCAGTCAGGCCCAAGGCCCTGCGTGAGCGCATGCCTGGGGGCAGCGTGGGCTGGCGTGTACGCGCCACCGGATTCTTGCGAGGGGGTTTGTTCATTGGCGTGGTCATGTGTTGCTCCGTGCCAGAAGGGCCGCTGCAGTGCACAGGCCACGGTCATAGTTGATCATGCCAAAGCCGCTGACCAGGCCGATATTGGCATCGGAAACCTGGCATTTGCCTGCCGTGTCAGTTAGTTGGCGCAGGGTTTCGACCAAGCCCAGATAACCGCCGGCCGCACCGGCCTGGCCGGTGGACAGCTGACCGCCATTGGTATTGAACGGGAAGCTGCCGTCAGACGTCAGGGTATGCTCACGGACGAATTGAGGGGCTTCGCCTTTTTCGCAAAACCCCAGGTCTTCGATCTGCATGAAGTTGATGACAGGGTAGTCGTCATACGCCTGCATGACGTCAACGTCTTTGGGTTCAATACCCGCCAGTGCGTAGAACTCGGCCCGGTCTTTGGTCCAGCCGCCGCGATACTGGATGGGGTCTTCCTTCCAGGCGTTGTGGCGTTCAATGGTCGACAAAATGCGCACGTAGGGCAGGCCCAGATCTTGCGCACGGCTTTCGTGCATGACCAGGAAGGCATCGGCACCCGCACAGGGCATGACGCAGTCAAATAGATGGATGGGGTCGGTGATGACCCGGGCGTCCATGTACTGTTGCAGTGTCAGCGGCTTTTTCATGAGTGCGTTGGGGTTGCCCAGCGCGTTGGTGCGCTGGTCGACGCACATTTTGCCGAAGTCTTCACGGGTGGCCCCGTAGTTGTTCATGTAATAGCGAGTCAGCAGGGCGAAGCTGGCATTCGGGCCGCCCGCCCCGTAGGGGTAGGTGCCGTCTTGTGCAAAGCGCGAGAACCCGCTGACCGTGTTGCGGAAGGAGTCAACGTGGTTGGCGTCACCCGCAAGGCAGGCGACCACACTGGCGTCACCGGCCTGTACCGCGCGGGCGGCCCGGCGCAAGCCGACCACGCCGCTGGCCCCACCCATCGGGATATGGTCAAGCCAGCGCGGGCTCATGCCCAGGTGTTGGGTCAGGCCGACGGCGGTATCGGGCATCAGCGTGAAACTGGACACGCACATGCCGTCGATGTCGTCTTTGTCGACCCCTGACTTGACCACCAGTTCGCGTAGCGCCTGGCCCAGCCACCAGTGCGCCGCCTGGGTGGCGTAGCGCACGTAGGGGATGGTGACCGGCGTTGTCACGACGATGCCGTCGTAGCCTTGGCGCCGGGCGGTCATGCAGTCACTTCCTGGCGTTTTTTCAGGTGATTGGTATTGACGCAGGTGGGGGCGTCAACCAGTGTCGGTGCGAGTTTTTTGAGTTCGCCGCGCTGGATCTTGTTGGTGGGCGTCAGCGGCAGGGCATCGACAAACGCCACGTAGCCAGGCACCTTGTAGTAGGCCAGCTGGGTCAGCGACCACTTGACGATGTCGTGCGCCAGGGCTTCACGGGCGGCGGTATCGGTCGGTGCCTCATTGCAGACCAGGCAGGCCATGACTTCGTCGCCGCGCACGGCATCCGGCACCGCCGCAACGGCGGCGGCCTTGATGGCCGGGTGGCGCAGCAAGACGCTTTCAACTTCGACGGCAGCGATGTTTTCGCCACTGCGACGGATCACGTTTTTCTTGCGGTCGATGAAGTGCAGGTAGCCATCGGCGTCACGGCAGACGATGTCGCCGGTGTGGAACCAGCCACCTTCCCAGGCTTCGTTGGTGGCCGCCTCGTCTTTCAGGTAACCGGCAAAGAAGCCGTAACGCGG
>JAAYID010000300.1 GCA_012744285.1 Alcaligenaceae bacterium | reverse complement strand
CTATTGGCGCCGGCGCATCAAAGCGCAAATCCATGGTCCGCTTCAACCGGCACTGCGAAGTACCGTGGCGCAGACCGCACCGCCGTCACGGCGTTTCGTTTCCGTAGCCCTGGGCACGAACAGTGACCACACGATTAATCGTCATGTCCTGATCCTGGGCTCGGGACTGCGTCTGGAATTATCGTCGCTGCCCACACCCCAGTGGCTGGCTCAGGTGAGCCAGGCCATGGCCGCGCAGGTGCGCTGATGCATCCGGGCGCCTCCATCGGTCAGGTCTACCTGTGCTGCGTGCCGGTCGACTTCAGAAAGCAAATCGACGGCCTGGCCGCCTTGGTCGAGGCTGAACTGGAACTGAGTCTGTTCAGCGATACGCTGTTCGTGTTTGCCAACCGCCAGAGCAGCCGGATCAAGATTCTGTATTGGCATCGCAACGGCTTTTGCCTGTGGCAAAAGCGTCTGGAAAAAGAACGATTTGCCTGGCCGGCACCAGGCTCAGAGGCCACACTGGCCATCTCCAGAAAGAGCTCGAATGGTTGCTGTAAGGCTTTGATTTATGGGCAAATTATCCGCATAAAACATTGAATTATCAATCAGTTATGTGAGTTTATGCGGTATAATACGGCATGTCTGAAACGCATGCCGCCCGCCTCAATTCCAGCCGCTTATCAAGCACTGAACCCGTTGATTTACCCTCGTCAATCGAGGCCTTTGAGGCGGCCTTGCAGGCCGAACGCGAGCGTACGCTGGTCCTGTTTCGGACCAATCTCGAGCACGAGATTCAAACTCAACTTCAAGTGCAGCTCGACGCACATCGCCAGGCCCTTGAGGCCGACTACCAACGTCAGCTCGCCATCGAGCGCGAACAGATTGAACGCCGTATCGCTGCCGAACTGGCCGCAGACATGCAGGCCAAGATCGCCGAAGGGATAGCCGCCGGTGTTGCTGCCGGGGTAGCCGAAAAAATTCAATACATCCTCGAGCAATGGCGCTTGAGCCGCCATCGGCGCTTCGGCCCCAGCAGCGAGTCGCATCAGGGCGAACTGTTCAACGAAGCCGAAGCCCTGGTCGAACAAGCGCCCGATACGCCGGACGAACACGACGAAGGCGAAGACGATACCGGCAAAGAGTCGTCCCCCAAGAAGAAAGCCAAGCGTGGGCATCGCCGTGCGCTGCCGCCCGAATTGCCACGTATCGAACACGTCATTGACGTGCCAGACGATCAGCGCCGGTGTGAGTGCGGCACCCCCATGGTGCGCATCGGTGAAGACGTCAGCGAACAGCTGGACATCGTTCCCATGCAGATCCGGGTGATCCGTACGGTGCGTCCGCGTTATGCCTGCCCCAAAGGCGATCAGGCCCCGGTGCAAATGCCGGCCCCGGCTCAGGTGCTGCCGCGCAGCAACTTCAGCGCAGGGTTCCTGGCCATGTTGGCCGTGGTGAAATACGTTGATGGCTTGCCGCTGGCGCGCTTTGAAAAGGTCCTGGCCCGTCACGGTGTTGAGGTCCCCCGCCAAAGCCTGGCCCGTGCGGTCATCAAACTGGCCCAGGCCCTGCAACCGCTGCATAACCTGGCCCGCGATGCCTTGCTCGACAGCCCGGTCATCTATATGGACGAAACTACCGTTCAGGTGCTTAAAGAGCCCGGGCGAAGTCCGAGCAGTACCAGTTACATGTGGGTGCAACGGGGCGGGCCGCCGGGCAAGCCGGTGGTGCTGTTCGATTATGAATCCAGCCGTTCGGGGCAGATTCCGGTGCGCCTGCTCGAAGGCTGGCAAGGTTACCTGATGACGGACGGATACGATGGCTATGCGCCCGTGGCCCGTGGGGCCGGGGTTGAGCATTTGGCCTGTGCCGCTCATGCCCGCAGGAAATTTGTTGAGGCCAAACGTGCCAGCCCCAATGTCAAAAGTGCCCGCGCCGATCATGCGCTGGATTTGTTCGGCCAGTTGTATCGTATTGAAGCCCGGCTCAAAGACGCCTGCGATGCCGAACGCTTCGAGGCCCGGCAAAGTCATAGCCTGCCGGTGCTGCAAAAACTGCGCGCCTGGCTGGATGACACGTTGCCTGTCGTGACGCCGAGGAGCAAGCTGGGCGAAGCGCTGGGCTATTTGCACAATATCTGGTCCCGGCTGGTAAGGTATACCGAGCGGGGTGACTTGCCCATCGGTAGAGTCGAGATGTGGCGCGGTGGTTCCATTTGGTATTCAGTCGGGCCGTATCAGAAGATACGCCACGCCAGTAACCGCCTCAGAACTCCGTTTCCACATCCCGCTCATCGAACCGGACGTGCGGATTTCCCGCATCCGGCTCTCTTTCGGGTCAACAAGCCTTCGCATTCGAGAGGTCGTTGCGCGTTTGTAAACGGATCAGTCCCAACTTGTCGTATAGGTACTGGTCGGAGTATTGGCGATACCCCGTTCCCCGTTTCCCTCGCCGCCGCATCAACCAGATTCGCAGACGTCGCGCCGTGTAGTCGTCAATCAAGCGGTACGCCTTATTGACAGGGCCTTGGTTGAAGTAGCCTGCCCAGCCCCGCAGAAGCGGATTCAGGCGTTCTATTCGACTTTCAGGCCCCAACGCATTCCAGCGCGATGTCGTCATGTCATGGACTTCTTTCATCACCCGTTTGATGGCTTTTCGGGATGGCGCTGTTCCCCAGTAGGGTCGCCCATCCTTCCCGAAGAATCGGCCGACGGTGTAACCAAGAAAGTCAAAACGCTCATCCGGCAGTTTCACCAGCCGCGTCTTCTTTTCATTGACCGTCAGGCCTAGCTTCTGCATCAGTTGCCGCATCACGATCATCGCTTGCTCGCCGTATCCGGCCTTGCACAGAATCACGAAGTCATCGGCGTAATTCACCACCTCTGATTTGAACCTGTGGTTGTACCCTCGCCCGTACCACGCCAGCATGAAGCGTCGGAAGTACAGGTTTGCCAGCAGCGGCGAGATGATGCCGCCTTGCGGTGTTCCCCGGTGAGTGTCCTTGGCGGCGGTGCTGCGTTCCTCGTGGCCGCGGCCCTTGCGTTCAATCACCGGAGAATTCAACCACTCGCGAATGATTCCGAGCACAGTACCATCAGCCACGCGGCGTGCCACACAGCGCATCAGGTCCCCGTGGGGAATAGTGTTGAAGTAATCTGAGAGATCCGCGTCGACAACTTCTCGGGCGCCCCGCTTCACAATGCCGAAGTGAATGCGCCGAAGGGCCATCTTTGCGTCTACCCCCGACCGAAAGCCATACTGCCAAGGATACAGATCCACCTCAAAGATGGGTCCGATCACCAGAAGTACAGCGGCTTGGACAACCCGGTCCCGCACACAGGGGATACCGAGCGGACGTTCGCCACCATGGGCTTTAGGAATCCACACACGAAGCAGGGGTCCAGGCCGATACTGCTTGACCCTTAGTTCCTGCTGCAATCTTTCCAGCCACTGCCGCCTGCCTTGGGTTTCAATCTGCTCGAATCGTTCTCCATCCACCCCCGGCGCCCCGCGATTGGCGCGGCATTTACGGTAGGCTTCTTCAAGAACGTCTATTCGACAGATCTTGTCCCACAGGCTATAGAAGCGCGCAGCCGGTTCACTCTTGGCTTTCGCCTGCAATGTGGTCTGTAACGTCCGAACCGATAACCTCGGGGTTAATAGACTCGCGTCAATCCCCAGGCTCTTGCTACTTTCCATCATTCGTCCCGAAACAGGGGGCCTTTGCTCGACTGGCATTACCCAGCGTCAACACTACTACGCCCCCATCCGTCATCCACGGGGCCGGTTCCATTCCTCACGGAATCACCGTTGCCGCTCTGCCAAAGACCGGCACCACCATGGACTTCCCTTGTTGCACGATTAGTCTGTGCTCTGCGTGCTGCCACCACTACCCCGGTGGAATCCCTGGATGCATATCACGCTCACTTCTCCAGCGACGGCGGTCTTCCTCGTTATTATGGCGAGTCGACTTCCACAACGACATTTCGAGGCCTGCTCAGTGTTTACTCACGTTACGGCCCGCAGAGTCCGCTGGCCTCCTACGAGGCCTTTTCAGAGAGTGCTTCAACTCATTTGTTACCTCCTGAGTCGCCCCCTGTGCTTCCGGCCGGAGCGAGAGTGGCCGGGTCGGGTTTGCACCGACCTACTAAATCGTGCCTTAGCAAGGCACACATAACAACCACATCGAGCAGCAGATCAGACCCGTGG
>JAAYID010000299.1 GCA_012744285.1 Alcaligenaceae bacterium | reverse complement strand
GTACGATACCTGTGACGGGCGCATTACTTTGCAGCAATTGACCAATCCCTTTCACCACGAGTTGCTTGGCGGTGTGCGGCTCACGGCGCAGCGTCTGCGGGCCAGCGCCGAAGACGTGCGACAACGCACCATGCGGGTCTTGCGTATTGCGTTCTTGTCCTCTGCGGTGCTCGAATTATTTTCCGCACTTGGCGTGGCGTTGGTGGCGGTTTATATCGGTTTCCATTTGCTGGGTCAGTTGGGCTTCGGGGCGTGGGGGCATCAACTGACCTTGGCCGAAGGGCTGTTCATCCTTTTGCTGGCGCCTGCTTTTTTTGAACCGCTTCGAGAACTGGCGGCTGTCTGGCACGACAAGGCGTCCGGGCAGGCTGCGGTCGAAGCCCTTGAGAACCTTGCCCGTGGCGGTATGCCGGTGGTTGGCGGTGGGGGTGCCATGGCCTCTGCTCCTCTTTCTGACACAGGCCCCTGTGTTCGCGTTCGCTCACTGGTTTTTGGTTTCCCCGATGAAAGGCCGCTATTCACCGGGCTTGATCTGTCGATTCAGCCGGGTGAGAAAATTGCATTGGTGGGTCCCAGCGGGGCGGGTAAAACCGTTGTTCTGTCATTGCTGGCGGGTTTGTTACCGCCGCAGTCAGGCGTCATAGAAATTGGTAACCAGACGCTTGAAGCCGGCAGTGGCGATGCCGTTCGTTCCCGTATCGGCTGGATGGGTCAGAGGCCGCATGTGTTTGCCGGATCGGTTGCCAGTAACGTTGCGCTGGCGTCCAACGCCGCCGACCTGCCCGCTATTGCCCGATTCGTGTCGTGGGCTGGCCTTGAGCCTGTGGCCCAGGCGCATCCCTCGGGGTTGCTGGGGGAAGGCGGCGTCGGCTTGTCGGGCGGGGAAGCCGCGCGTCTGGCCCTGGCGCGGTTGCTGGCAGCGCCAGCTAAAGACCTTTGGTTGGTCGATGAGCCGACCGCGCATCTTGATGCAGCTACCGCGAGCCTGATTCGACAGGCGTTGCTGGACCATTCGGGGCGCCGCACGCTGGTCGTTGCGACCCACGACCCGGCACTCATCGCGCGTATGGATCGTGTCATCACGGTTGGCGACGCGTCAGTGGTCGTTGTCCAGGGGAAAAGCGATGTTTAGGGCTCTGACTGCCGCCTGGTGGTATCCCGTCGCGCACGCCTTGTTCGGGTCGTTTGCCCGTCGCATGGTGTTGGGGCTCGGCCTGGCGGTCATTACGGTTGCTGCGGGTGTCGGCTTGCTGGGGTTGTCCGGCTGGTTCATTTCGGCGACCGCTATTGCGGGTCTTCAGCTGGTTACGGCGCTGACCTTTGACGTCTTCATGCCGTCTGCCGGTATTCGTTTGCTGGCGCTCGGGCGTACTGCATCGCGGTATGGCGAACGGCTCGTGACGCACGATGCCACGCTGGCGACGTTGGCCGCCTTGCGCGAACGTCTTTTTCTGGGATGGGGTCTACGCCCATCGTCCGATCTGTTGCGTCGCCCTGCACAGGTGTTGCAGCGTTTGACTGCTGATCTCGATGCGCTGGAGTCGGTTTTTCTGAGATTGCTGGTGCCTGCGGTTGCGGCCCTGGGTGTCGCGCTGTTGTGTACGGTGGCTTTTGGCATTGTCGCGCCCGGGTTCGGCGTGATGTTTGGTATCTGGCTGGCCTTGGCCGGGTTGAGCGTCCCGATTGTCCTGGCGATCCAGGCCCGACGCGCCATGGTCAGGCGCAGCCTGGCGACGGAACGTTTGCGTGCACAGGCCGTCGATCTGGTCTCAGGTCAAACCGATTTGTTGATGGCCGGCAAAATGCACCGACAAGGTCAGCGGCTTGCCTGGGCTGACCGGCGTTTGGCCCGGGCCGACAAGCGCCTGAACCGGCTCGATGCCGGTGCGGGTGCAGTTCAGGCGGTTGCGGCCAGTCTCACCCTTGCACTTGCACTGGTCGGGGCGGGTTGGCTGGTGGACCGTGATGTGGTCGGCGTTCCCGGTGCCGCACTGATTGTCCTGATGGCCCTTGGTGCGATGGAGCCCTTTGCAGCCTTGCGCCGTGGCGGGCTGGAAGCGGGGCGTACCT
>JAAYID010000298.1 GCA_012744285.1 Alcaligenaceae bacterium | reverse complement strand
GCCCCCCGTATCCTTGGTAAAAACCTGGGGCCTTTGGCCCGCCCTGCTGTCTAACCTGGCAGTGTTTGCCCTGATCTACTGGCTGACTCTTGTATTTGAAAAGCGTCGGCATGGGCAAATCATCAGTCATGCGCGCTCAACGGGCGGCATGAATTCGCTGCTGCGCGGCCCTTGGCCGCTGGTGTGGGGTGCTGTGGCACTGGTTATTCTCAACTTTGCGACCCTGGCCCTGGCCGGGCGCCCCTGGGGCATTACCTCGGCATTTGCTTTGTGGGGTGCCAAAACCCTGGCCTTTTTTGATCTGGCGCAGCCCGATCAATGGGCATTCTGGGTCAAGAACCCTGCCCCGCTTCAGCAGTCTATCGCTCAAGACATTACTTCCGTCATGGATATCGGTCTGGTCCTGGGCGCCATGGGTGCAGCGGCAGCCGCAGGCAAATTCGCGCCTATCTGGAAATTGCCTGCGCGTTCGCTGGCGGCAGCGATTGTTGGCGGGTTGCTGCTGGGTATTGGTTCGCGCATGGCGTTTGGTTGCAACATCGGGGCTTATTTCAGCGGCATTCTGTCAGGCAGCCTGCATGCCTGGCTATGGGTCCCTGCCGCATTCGCCGGCAATGCCGTCGGTGTCGGGCTACGCCCTTTGTTTGGTCTGGCCAACGAAAAAACGCCACGTCTGACCGCTTGCTGAACAAGACACATAGAAATCAATTGAATTAGGTCACATAAACCACTAATTTATTTGTTGATTTTTAAATTTATTTGATATGATCAGCAGCATCGTGAATTGCTGGAACTCACATGCTGCTGAAGTCAATTTTTCGTCGTTTTTGTGCCGTTGCCGGGGCCTGTGTGCTGGTCGCCGCTCTTGCCCCGGTGGCACACGCCGACAACATGCAATCCGAATCGGTTTTCGTACAAGATCTGTCCAGCGCCTCAGTGCTGTATGACAAAAACAGCGAAGACGTTCGCCCCATTGCCTCTATTACCAAGCTCATGACCGCGCTGGTGGTTGCGGAATCGGGCTTGTCCCTGCAACAAACCTTGTCAATCAGTACGGATGACATCGACCGCCTGCGCAATTCTCGCTCTCGTCTGGCGGTAGGCACCCAACTCACTCGCGCCGACATGATGCATCTGGCGTTGATGTCATCTGAAAATCGTGCAGCTCACGCCTTGGGTCGTCACTATCCGGGCGGCATGCTGGCCTTTGTACGCGCCATGAACGACAAGGCACGCGCACTGGGCATGCGCCACAGCCGTTTTGTCGATCCAACCGGGTTGTCTGCCGACAACGTTTCAACGCCCCGCGATCTGGTCAAGCTACTGCGCGCCGTCAATGAACACCCTGTCATCCAGCGCTACACCGTCAGTGACCAACACAACATCAAACTTAAAAACGGGCGTCAGCTGGTTTACAACAATACCAACCGGCTCGTTAAAAGCAATGACTGGGACATCAACATTTCAAAAACCGGTTTTATCAATGAAGCCGGTCTTTGTCTGGTCATGGTGACCCGCATCGATAACCGCGAGGTGGCCATGGTGTTCCTGAATTCACACGGGCGCTACTCGCGTATCGGTGACGCCGTGAGGGTACGCAATTACGTGGAAAAGCACCTCAACCTGGCCATGCTGAAGTAAGCCATGTGCATTGCCTACCTGGCGTGGCAATCACATCCTGACTGGCCACTGTTTATCGCCGCCAATCGCGACGAATTTCATGCCCGTCCGGCACGCCCGGCAGTCCCCTGGGAAGACCACCCCGGCGTGATTGCCGGCATCGACGAAGCGGCAGGCGGTACCTGGCTGGGCGTTACGCGGCAAGGCCGGTTTGCCGTCCTGACCAATTATCGCGACCTGAATCTGTCGGGGCCATCCAACCCGGTCTCACGCGGTGAGCTGGTGAAAAATTTTCTGACCAGCCAGGACAGCGCCCTGGATTACGCTGAACAGGCTGCCGTTCAGGGCGGCATGTACGCAGGTTTCAATCTGCTGATCGGCGACAGGCAGCATGCCAGCTACGTCAGCAACCAATGGCCTGGCCCCCGGCATGCACAGACGCTGACGCCGGGCCGCTATGTAGTGTCTAACCACTTGCTGGATACCGCCTGGCCCAAAACCGAACGCCTGCGCGAGGTGCTGAACCACTTCCCGGTCGAGCATCTGGAACGTTCAGTTAACCGGGTTTTTGAATTACTGAAAGATAATACCCAGGCACCCGACCACGAACTGCCACATACCGGTTTATCGCTGGAAAAAGAACGTCTGCTGAGCAGCCCTTTCATCGTCAGCCCCGACTACGGCACACGATGTTCAACCGTTATTGCCATCCATAAAAGCGGGCGCGCGCTGTTCAGTGAATTGACTTACGACCGTCAGGGCCAACCGGTCGAACGCCACGACTGGCCCTGGCAACTGCCAGACTGATCGCTTCAGTACAGGGTAATACCCGGTGCGTTTCAGTGCAGAGTCGTACCCGGTGGGGGTGTGGTATCAATGCCATCGTCCGGGTCGCAGGATTTTTCCTTCAAGGTGCTCATGGCTTCTTTCCAGCGGCGCATGGGTACATAGGTTTGCAACCGATGCACGGCCTGTTCGAGCAATGCCGGATGCAGTTCATGCCCAACCCCCGACGCAATATCAAGTGTGGCATCGCCACCAAGATCTGACACATGCGCATGAACCGCTTTCATGGCGTCTTGAGGCACAACCGGATCGTTGGCACCGTGCAACAGATGCATGGTGGTGTGCGGAGAAACAACTGCCGGCAAACGTGCATGGCACCCCGAAAACGCAAGCACACGACCGGCCAGGCCAGCATGCGCGAGGGTAGCCTCAAGGGCCAAAGTAGCCCCTTGCCCGAACCCGCACAGCGCCGTGGCGTCAGCATCAAGCTCAAGCTGTTTTTGTACCCACTGGATATGCGCCACCAGGCGAGGCAGAGCGCTTTCAACACGCCCGACGTAGTTGTACTCGTTAAGGCCCTGTTGCTCGAACCAGTGATGCCGGTTGACCTCAGACGCCAAAGGCCCATAAAACAACGCCAGGGCCGCCTGAGGAAAGGCTTGCAACAGCACCTTTTTCAGGCTTTCAAGCTGATCGGGGCTGGCAGCATCGTCGTGAAGCAATACGAACAAGACCTCTGCGCGCCGGTTGGCCGGCACCAGCACGACAGGATCGGGAATGGGCAAAGAAGAATCTGACATAAAAAAACAACCTGAAATACAGGCACCCATGATATACGAAGCACTCACCGCGCGCCAAAATACACATAACCCATCACGATCATGCTCTAAAATGGTTGGGGAAATTTCAATGCAGATACGATCACGGTTTCTATTCATAAGCAGACCAGAAAACCGTTGTCATCACAGAAACAGGAAACACCATGAGCCAATCGCTCTCGCAACACCTCGCTGATGCCGTCAAGGCCGCCATGCGCGCCAAAGATACTGCCCGTCTGGGTACCCTGCGCTTTCTGCAGGCCGCCATCAAACAGAAAGAAGTCGATGAACGCCGCGAACTGACCGACGCCGATGTAACGGCCATCATTGAAAAACAGGTCAAGCAACGTCGCGAGTCCATCGTTGCCTTCGAAAACGCAGGCCGAACTGAAACCGCCGCCCAGGAACTCGCTGAACTTGAAGTCTTGCAAGAGTTCCTGCCGCAACAAGCCAGCCCCGAAGAACTCGATGCCGCCATTGGCAAAGCCCTTGCCGACGTTGCTGCACAGGGTGTCAGTGGCGCACCGGCCATGGGCAAGGTCATGGCCATTCTCAAGGCCGAACTGGCCGGTCGCGCCGACATGGCCGCCGTATCGGGTCTGGTCAAGCAACGCCTGATGTCCTGATGCCATGACGCAGATGTCCAAAGAAAGTGCCGACTACTTCGGTCTGAACATTCCGTTCATGCAGTATATCGGTCTGGTACCCCTTGATTTTTCCCCGCAGCTGACCCGCACACGCCTGCCCTGGCGGGCTGATCTGACCAACAGCCGGGGCGATGTGCACGGCGGCACACTCATGAGCGCGCTTGACCTGACGCTCAGTGCAGCCGCACGCGCCAACGATACCTCAACGACCATGGCAACCATCGACATGACATCTCACTTTCTGGCTCCGGCTCGTGGTACCGTCATTTTTGAAGCCACCTGCCTGCGCATGGGCAAATCCATCGCTTTTTGCGAGGGGCGGGCCTTGGGCGAAGACGGTGAACTCCTGGTCAAGGCCACGGCCACCTTCAAGGTTATCCGGCCCAAAGCCGCCTGATGGCATCAACGACAACGTTGAAATAACGATGCCGCTGTCAAAATACCCCTTTTCCGCGTTAAAACACCCTTTCCGCGTTTACGCACCCTTTCAATTTTTTTACGAGTCCACGCACCATGAGCCATTCCGATTATTTTGACCGGGTTAACGAGACGACCAATCTGGCTGGCTCCAACAAGCTGGAACTCCTTATCTTCGAACTGTTCGACGACGATACCAAAACCTATAACAGCTATGGCATCAACGTCTTCAAAGTACGCGAAGTCATGGAAACCCCTGCGCTGACGCAACTGCCCAACTCGCAGGGCACGGGGATGGTGGGCATGCTGCGGCTGCGTGGCAGCATCATTCCCATGATCGACCTGCCATTTTTCATGGGCCTCGAACAAAAAGACCGGCGTGATTGCCTGATCATTACTGAATACAACAACCATGTGCAAGGCTTTCTGGTTGACCGCATCGATGACATCGTTCGCCTTGACTGGGATCTGGTCAAACCGGCGCCCGCCGCCATGGGCGGTAACCTGGTCACCGCCGTGGCCGAAGTGGGTGACCGTCTGGTCATGATTGTCGACGTCGAAGCGATCTTGTCGCGCATCAACCCCACCGAACACGACTCGGAACTGAACGAAGTCAACAAACTCGAGACTGAAAAGTCACACTTGGTCTATTTTGCCGAAGACTCGAAAACGGCCCAGGGCCTGATCATGTCCACACTTGAGAAAATGGGAGTTGCATACCGTTCGGCAGAGAACGGGCGCGATGCCTACAATGCGCTGCTTGCCATGGCTGAAGAACATGGCAAAGACCTGAAAAACCACCTCACGGTGATCCTGACCGACCTGGAAATGCCCGAGATGGATGGCTTCACCCTGGTCAAGCTCATCAAAGAAGACCGGCGCTTCGATGGTATTCCGGTATTCATCCAAAGCTCGCTGTCGGGCGACTCGAATCGCGAACTGGGCAAAAAAGTGGGCGCCGACGGCTACATTGACAAATTCAACCCGGTCAAACTGGCCGCCACCATTGGCGCCTACATGAAGTAGTCATCACCCGGCCGGGTAATGACATTCCCGTCTGAAAAACGGGCGAATAAAATGGCGCTACCCGCAAGAATGGGATAGCGCCATTAACGTTCAGCGATTGGCTATACGATGTGCACTGCCGGGGGTCGACGATCAGTCAGCACGCCGAGGCATTCAAGCCATAGCCCTTGCCATCAGCCCTCAGTCGCTTCGCAATCGACCGGCGACAATGACGGGTAATCGGTGTAACCCTGGGCGCCCTGGCCATAATACGTCGTGGGGTCGGGTTCATTGAACCCATGACCACCCTTCAAACGCGCCACCAGGTCGGGGTTCGCAATGAACAACCGGCCAAACGCCACGGCATCACCATCGCCGCGATCGATGACTCTTTGCGCGGTTTCAAGCGTGTAGTCACCATTGATAATGACGGGGCCACCAAACAGTTGCTTCATTTTGGGTGCCAGGGCCTCGGGACCTTCAGGTTCACGTATGAACATGAACGCCAGGTTACGTTTGCCTAATTGTTCGGCCACATACGAAAACAACGCGGCGGGGTCGCTGTCGTGCATCGAATGAATGCCCACACGCGGTGACAGGTGTACGCCTACCCGGCCCGATGACCAGATCGCACAGCAGGCATCCACCACTTCCAGCAAAAAGCGGGCACGGTTTTCTATTGAACCGCCGTACTGGTCGGTGCGCTGGTTGGAACCGTCGTGCAGGAACTGATCGATAAGGAAACCGTTGGCGGCATGAACCTCGACGCCATCAAAACCGGCCTCTTTGGCATTGCGCGCGGCCTGTGCAAAATCTTGAACAATGTCTGCGACCTCAGAGGTCTGGAGCGCGCGTGGCACCACGTAATCACGTTTGGGCCGCAGCAATGCAACCTGCCCCTGCGGTGCAATGGCGCTGGGCGCCACCGGAATTTCGCCATTCAACAGTTCAGGGTCGGAAATCCGGCCGACATGCCACAGTTGCAGAACAATTTTTCCACCGCGCTTGTGTACGGCTTCGGTGACCCGCTTCCAGCCTTCGATATGCTCTTTGGTCCAGATGCCGGCAGTGCCCGGGTAGCCTACACCTTGCGCCGTAATCGATGTGGCTTCGGTAAGAATCAGGCCAGCATCGGCACGCTGGCAGTAATACAAACGCACCAGATCATCGGGGGTACGATTTTCGCCGGCACGCGTACGCGTCAGCGGCGACATGATGATGCGGTTGCTTAACGAAATATTGCCGAACTGAACCGGCTCAAACAAATTGACCATGAAATAGACCTTGATGCAGGTTAACCCTAATCTTTTAAAAATAACACATTCGAGGCTTAACCTGCAGACCTTTCACACAACCATCACTCTGCGCAAATCATGTGCGATTGAAGAACACTCGCCGAACCGCCTAAAATGGCGACCTGATTCAACAGGAGCGCAACATGGCGCAATTTGCCGTCATTGGTCTGGGTCGTTTTGGCTCGGCCGCCTCGCTGGAGCTCGTCAAGCTCGGGCATTCCGTACTTGGCGTCGACACCAACGAAAAGCTTGTCAATAAATACGCCGACCAGCTCACGCAGGCCGTGATTGCCGACGTCACCGATCGGCGCGCTATCGAAGAACTGGGTCTGGACCACTACGACGTCGTTCTGGTAGGCATTGGCGCCGAACTCGAAGCCAGTCTGCTCTGTGTGGTGCACCTTAAAAGTGCCGGCGTCAAGAAAATCTGGGTGAAAGCCACTTCGCGTGCCCATCACACCATCTTGAACAAACTCGGCGTCGACCGCATCATTCACCCCGAAGAAGAAATGGGCATACGGGTCGCGCAAGCCCTGAGCTACCCCATGGTGAACGATTACATTTCACTGGGTAACGGCCAGTTCGTCGTCGAAATCGATGTCGGCGCACGCCTGGAAGGCACCACCATCCAGCAGTTTCTGGTTGAAAGCCAGGAAGACATTCATATCCTTGTCGTCAAGCGCAAGGCCGACATGTACTTCCACCCCGCTGACGCCTTTGAATTGCATGCCAAAGACATTCTGGTTCTGGCCGGCCAGCTTGACGCCCTGAAAACCATCGCCCCGATGCTGTCATAACCATGCGCAACTGGGACCCGCGCCAAAGCCTGCGTCATTACCATCATGTCAAGCGCACCGGGCGCCTGAATGCCTCGCCACCGGCTGTACTGGCGGCAGGTTTCATCACACTGATTCTGGTTGGTGCGCTGTTACTATGGATGCCCTTTTCCAACCAGCAGGGTATCAGCCCGTTAACCGCACTGTTTTCGGCAGCCTCGGCCGTCACCATTACCGGCTTGTCCACGGTAGACATCAGCAGCACCTACACCCCGTTAGGCCAGGCCATTTTGCTGGTGCTGGTACAGATCGGCGGGCTGGGTTTCATTACCTTTTCGATTGTTACGGCGCTGGCCTTGGGCAAGCGCATCAGTCTCAAACATCAAGCGCTGGCGCAAGCCGCATTCAACCAGACCAGCATCGCCACAGTACGCCAGACCGCGCGCACCACCATCAAGATCACCTTGACCATCGAGGCCATCGCCATCGGCATTTTCACCGTATGGTGGTGGCGGGAAACCGACTTTTACACCGCCCTGGGCCGGGGCATTTTCCATGGCATCATGGCGTTCAATAATGCCGGAATGTCACTCACCAGTACCCATCTGACCAATTATGTCGACGATCCGGTACTGGTCATCGGCACCACCCTATTGGTCATTATTGGTGGCATCGGGTTTACCGTGCTCAATGATATTCGTCAGAAGAAGGCCTGGAAAACGCTGGCGCCCTATACAAAAATCGTTTTACTGGGTACTGCAGCCCTGAACCTGACAGGGTTTGCCCTGATCTGGCTGCTGGAATATGACAACCCGAATACACTAGAGCCGCTGAGCCTGTCGGGTCAGGCGCTGGCCGCCTGGCTGCAAAACGTGAGCACCCGAACCGCCGGTTTCAACAGTGTCGATATCGCCGGCCTTGAAGACAGCACAACCCTGGTCATGATGCTGTACATGTTCATTGGCGGCGGGTCGCTGAGCCTGGCCAGCGGCATCAAGATCGGTACGTTCATTGTGCTGATGGCAGCAGCATGGTCGTATATCTTTCAGCGCCCGCAGGTCACCCTGCTCAAGCGCGCCATTTCGGCCGATACGGTACAAAAATCCCTGGCCTTGCTGCTGATCATGGCGACGCTGATCTTTTGCGGCACCCTGATCATGACCCTCTTTGAACCGGCACCCTTCATCAGCATTCTGTTCGAGGTCGTATCGGCCATCACGACCACCGGGTTAAGCCGCGACCTGACCCCTACCCTGTCAGCCCCCAGCCAGTTCCTGGTGATTTTTCTGATGTTCGTGGGTCGTCTGGGGCCGTTAACCCTCATTTACAGCTTGAGCACGCAACATAAAGGCCTGGTACGTTACCCGGAAACCACCTTCCAGGTTGGCTGAGCAGCACAACGCGACCGTGCACTGACGTGGTACGCCACTGACGCCGCGTCATCACAGAAGCAGTGCGTCACAATCATGTCATGTTGGCATGAAAGAATCCGGTACACGTAAATCTGCATACCCGGATACCTGACTTTGACGCGGCTCAAATCCTCTGTTTCGCCTGGATTCATCCAGGCTGCGATTGTTCTGATGGGGCTGTTCATCGTCGCATTCATATGGCTGCTTGACCACCAGCAACATCGTGCGGCCCGTACTGAAGCGCTTGAGTCCAAGTCGGCCGAACACCTGAACCTTGCCACGATCATCGCCGAACATCTCAACCAATTGGCGGATCGCTCCAAGGCCGTCAGCCAGGTGTTTCTGGCCGAGAACATCGCCTTGGCCAGCGAACAAAACAACCTGTCGCGGGCCCTGGCCAAAGACCCTATTTTCAAGCGCCTGAGCCTGTATACCCCGCAAGGTCGATGGATCTACAACAGCCATGACACCTTGCCCGCCATTCTGCCCGAACACTGGCTGGAGCAGGTGCGTCATCAGGTGGCACGCCATGGTTTTCGCCCCTTTCTGCCCACAGGTGACAGCAGCGGCCCCAATGCCGTAGCCCCAAAGTGGCACATGCCGATTCTGCTGCCTGTACCAGGGACAAAGGATAAAGACCAGCTCTCGCACATCATGCTGATCGAGCTGGAAATCACGGAAACCGCCATTCTGGACCGCGAGCAACTGGCCATCCAGCACCTTGAAAAACTCAAGAAGGCGGGTCTGGAAATCAGCCTGGATGACTTTGGACTGGGCTATGCCGGCTTTGCGCACTTGTACTCACTGCCCATCAGCAAACTGAAAATCGATCGCGGTCTGATTGCCCAACTGTCCAATGCCCACGACGACAGCCCGATTGTGTCGTCAACCATCGCCCTGGCCAAGCGCCTGTCGCTGCAGGTGGTCGCCGAAGGGGTGGAAACGCGGGAACAACTGGTTTACCTGAAAACTTCAGGGTGTGATTTCGGTCAGGGCTATCACTTCAGCCGCCCTGTTGCAGCCGACAAGATTCCTGAATTCCTGGAAACGTTCAATGCCATGCAACCGGCTACGGCCCTGTCGGACGCCGCCACGCTCATGGCTGCAACACCACCCGCCAGCACCCGTAAACCAGAACCCAAACCCGCTACCGAGCCCGCATGATGCTTCGCCTGTTGCTGTTGTTACTCCTGTTGACGGGTGTCCCCGGACTGGCTCTGGCTGAGCCACTTGACGCGCCCGCAATGGCGGTGGCTGAACCCGTTTGCCGCCAGGACGATCTGCGCATTGCCGTAATTCCGAAGAAAAGTATGGAAGTTCTGGTTGAGGAGTATCGGCCATTGCTCAAACACCTGAGCAAAGGCCTGAACCTGCCGGTTGAATTTGTGCGTGCCGATGATTTTGTCCGACAAGAAAAAATGGCCCCGGATGCGTTGCGCGTTTTATGGCGGTCAGAAGCCATTCACTACGACCCGTTTGTGTTCGGCCCGACGGTGTGTGCCGAACACAAGGCCAAAATCAAACGCCTGATGCTTGAAGACCAGGTGCCCCTGAGTGCGTATTTCCATTCGCAGCAGGCGACCGGCCTTGTCTCCGCAGACCATAGCGACTACGCGCCCCTGAACACGGTCATGGGGGGCCAGAGCGCTCGCCAAGCCCGAAATGATTCGCGAGCCAGCTTACAATAATGGTCATGTTACGCATCGAAAACCTCCAAAAGAGCTACGGAAGCCACCCCGTTTTGCGTGGGTTGACGCTTGATCTGGGGCCAGGTTGCTACGCCTTGTGCGATGAAGAAAGCACCGGCAAATCAACCCTGCTGAATATTGTCGCGGGGCGGCTTGCGCCTGACGGCGGCGATGTCTTCATCAACGGGCATTCCATCACCCGGCAACATAAGCAGGTCAACGCACTGCGCGCCTGGGTTCCCGCCGACTGCCTGAGCGAACCCACACTGACCGGCCAGGAACTGTTGCAACGCACCGCCGCCGAAAAAGGGGTTGACATCGGCCCTGACGTCTTCGAGTGGATACGTCAGCTCGACCTTGAACCCCACCTGGAAAAACAGTTTGAACAAATGTCGACCGGGATGCGCCGCAAGGTTTACCTTGCCGCCGCTGCCATCGGAGACCCCGCCGTCATTCTCGCCGACGGCCCAAGCGACGGGCTGGACGCCAGCGCCTGCCGTGCGCTGGCCGCACAGTTCAAAATCTGGGGGGCAGACCGGGTCGTTTTATTTGCCACGTTTGACCCGGAGCTGGTTCAGGCCAGCGGTGCAAAAATACTGTCGCTGCAGGGCTGAAACGCGGAAAATGGGTGCAGTCTGTCTTTGGCACCGAAATGATAACGGGCTGGGGGGGTAGAGTCGGGCCACAGGGCCGCCCTTTATGGTTTCGGCGGTGGTGATATCACCGCATTTGCCTGAATTTTCCTGATCTGCCGCAAGCCAGATAGCCGGCGTGGGTATTCACGCCTGACTACTTGAGGTCTTTGGGCCAATTTGCAAACGCCGACGGGTTGGAAACCGGCAGCGTCATCAGCACATACTCGATCTTTGAGCCATCACCTGTGTTTCGCGGGAACTCGCCGACCAGGTGCGTGCCATTATGCAGCTGGAATGTCTTGACGCCATCTTCATCTGTCAGAATGCTGACAACACCATTTGGCCCCCCCGAAAACGTACCTTCTATCACGTGGCTGTCGAACAGTTTTGAAAACGACACCTTCAAACGGGCTTTGGCATGCATGGTGGAATACGCACCCACATTCCAGAACGTAAAGGTATACGTCTCTACCACCTTTATTTTGCCGTAGGTGCTGGTCAGTGCCCCCGACGCCGTCACCTGCACCGGATCAACCCCCGCAAGCGCGTCACCGGATACCGGTTGATTGTTAGGTGCCACCGCTTGCGGCAGCTTTCCTGACGGATTCTCGATCTCATTCTTGGCGAAGGGGTCCTGGGTTTGATACGCCATATTCAGGGCCTCATCGCTGATTTTTCCGGCTTTGTAGTCTTTTTTGACTCGCTCCCAGTCCTTCCGCTTCGACCACGCCTCTTTTTCAGCGCGCTCGAATTTTTCCTGATCTTCAGCTGAGCGGCGACGAATATTCCCCGTGTTGCTATCGACATATTCATCAAACTCAAGATCACGAACGTTGCCTTTATCATCCATGTACTGCTGAGGGATCAACCATGGTTTTTTCAGAGTTTTGCGCCT
>JAAYID010000297.1 GCA_012744285.1 Alcaligenaceae bacterium | reverse complement strand
GGAATAACCCTAATAGAAAACTTCAAGATTAAACTATATAACCGGTAAATCTCTTGACGTTGATTTATTTCAGACTTGCAGTAATTCGGCTGCATCGGCTTTTCCTTACTGCGAGCGTATAATCCAAATGAACTCTCCTCACCCGGTTACCGACGAACTTCCCCCACCCGATCTCGAGTCGCGTGCGGGCCCCGATGATCATGACGACCTGCGTCTTTGGCTGCGCCTTCTGACCTGCTGCACCCTGATCGAAGGTGACATCCGCAGCCGCCTGCGCACTGAATTCGAAACCACCCTGCCCCGCTTTGACTTGATGGCCCAGCTGCAACGTGTGCCTGAAGGGATGAAAATGAGCGAACTCTCGCGCCACATGATGGTGACCAACGGCAATATCACAGGCATCACCGACCAGCTTGAAAAGGAAGGCTATGTCGAGCGCCTCAAAGTGGCCTCTGACCGTCGCAGCTCGATCATCCGCCTGACCCCAAAAGGTCGACGCGCCTTCCAGAAAATGGCCGATGCCCACGAACACTGGATTCAGGTTCTGTTTAACGGTTTGTCTGACAAGAGCCGTAAATCCATGTTTGAGGCCCTCGGCGAACTGAAACTCCTGGCCCAGACCCGGCTGGGCTCACGCGGCTGACGAAGCGCGCAGCGCCTGCTATAAAATGGCTGTTTACTCGCGTATGCGGGCCCATTTTTCTGTAAGAGTTGCGCCATGGCCGTCAATCTGCACATCCCTGATCAGTCCAGCATTTACCCGGTAGCGGGCATCGATATCGGCATTGCCGAAGCCGGCATCCGCAAAGCCAATCGCAAAGACCTGACCGTCTTCACACTGTCGGCCGGCACCGCCGTTGCCGGTGTGTTTACACAAAACCGCTTCCGTGCCGCACCGGTTCAGGTTTGCGAGGCCCACCTGGCCAGCGGGGCAGAAATCCGCGCCCTCGTCATCAACACCGGCAATGCCAATGCCGGTACGGGTGCGCCTGGCTTAAAAGCCACGCAAGACACCTGTGACGCCCTGGCCAAACTGTTGAACCTGGCCCCGGAACAGATCCTGCCTTTTTCCACCGGCGTGATTCTCGAGCCACTGCCCGTAGATCGTCTGGTCTCCGCCCTGCCCGCCGCCATCGGCAACCTGGGCCCGAACAATTGGTTTGACGCGGCACACGGCATCATGACCACCGACACCCTGCCCAAGATCAGCTCGAAGCAACTCAGCATCGGCGGGCACACAATCACCATCACTGGCATCAGCAAAGGCGCCGGCATGATCAAACCCAACATGGCCACCATGCTGGGCTACCTGGCCACCGATGCCGGCATCGCCCCGGAACTGCTCAAGTCCGTCGCCACCGACCTGGCGAACCAGTCATTCAATCGCATCACCGTCGACGGCGACACATCGACCAACGATTCGTTCATCGTCATGGCCAGCGGGCAAAGCGGTCTGCGCATCGACTCGCGCGAACACCCTCATTTTGCCGAGCTCTATCACGCTCTGGCCGATGCCGCCCTTGAACTGGCGACCAAAATCGTGCGCGACGCCGAGGGTGCAACCAAATTCATGACCATCCACGTTGAACAAGCGAACACAACCGAAGAGGCCCTCAAGGTGGCCTACGCTGTTGCACATTCACCACTGGTCAAAACCGCGTTTTACGCCAGCGACCCAAACCTTGGCCGCATCCTCGCCGCCATTGGCTACGCCGGCATCACCGATCTGGATGTCGGTAACGTGAACCTGTGGCTGGGCGACGTACTGGTTGCCAGCCATGGCCAGCGCAACCCCGACTACCGCGAAGAAGACGGCCAGCGCGTCATGAAAGAAGCCGAAATTGTCGTGCGTATTGCACTGGGCCGCGGCAACGCCGCCGAAACGGTCTATACCTGCGACTTCTCGCATGACTACGTCAGCATCAATGCTGACTACCGTTCATAAGCAGCAACAGAGCCCCCCTGCGCAAGGCGGCCACGAACGGCGTGACCAGCCACCTGTGCACAGACAGCCTTGCCGTCTTAGCTGTTGACTTAAAACACTTTTTCAGGTGATAATTGCAGGCTTGGCGTTTTGCCAAAAACTTATTTACTGAGGTATCCCACATGTACGCGGTCATAAAAACCGGTGGCAAACAGTATCGTGTTGCCCCTGGCCAAAAACTCAAGATAGAACAGATACCGGCTGACATTGGACAAGAAATCTCGCTGGACCAGGTATTGTCGGTTGGCGAAGGTGAACAATTGAAAATTGGTACACCTTTGGTTGCTGGCGCTGTGGTCAAGGCAACAGTTCTTGCACAAGGTCGTCATGACAAGGTCAAAATCTTCAAAATGCGCCGTCGCAAGCACTACCAGAAGCGTCAAGGCCATCGTCAAAACTACACTGAAG
>JAAYID010000296.1 GCA_012744285.1 Alcaligenaceae bacterium | reverse complement strand
TTGCAACTTTAAACAGTTGTAGAAAGTCCGGCAAATACAGTTGTTGATAAATTAAATCTACAACTGTAGAATTTGATGCCATGAACCCAATTAACAAAGCTATTCAAAACTTGGGCAGTGCATCAGAGCTCGCCAGAAAGGTTGGGGTAACCCCTCAGGCCGTCTGCTTCTGGCGCGACGGTCTTCGAAAAATACCTGCTGAAAAATGCTCTGCAATCGAGCTTGCCACCATGGGCGCCGTCACCCGCAAAGACTTGCGGCCTGACGATTGGCACCAGATTTGGCCCGAGTTGAAAGAGGCCTCTCATGCCTAACTCAAACACAACAGAAGGCTGGGATGGCTGAATCAATGAATAGTCACAGCCCCGGTCATCCCGACGCCTACCGCGCTGTTGAACAGCAGCCGCTCGAAAACCCATTCGATGTGTTCATCGGTTGGGGCTTCGAAGGCCTCATAAGCCAGATCGAAAGCCTCGTTGAGCAGCTCAGCGCGTTTGTCGTTGTCCATGAGTCCATTTTCCCTGCCGGCGGTGCCCGGCGCAATTCGTAGTTTCCGGTTGTTTGTTTTGTCCATGTAGCCACTGTAGGCCAGGGCAAGTCAAAAAACATCATCAGATTTCAGGGGTAGCAGATGAACCCAATCGACGCGTTTTATCACACGGTCCACGACCACCCAGGCGGGGCAGAGTCCTTGGCGCCACGCATGGGCATGAGCGCAAGCGTTTTGCGCAATAAGGCCGATCCGAAAAAAGACTGCAACAAGCCATTATTGGCTGACGCTGACAAGATCATGGACCTGACGGGTGACTATCGGGTGATGAAGGCCCTGGCGCACAAGCACGGCTTTTTGCTGGTCCGTGCGCCAGAAAACTGCACCGTCGAGTCAGACATGAGCGTACTTGAGCACGTGACCGGCCTGATGGTTGCTCAAGGCAAGTTTGCCCAAGAGATTCATACAGCCTTGGCCGATGGGACGCTGAGCGCAAATGAAATGACCAAGATCGAGGAGGTCGGCCAGACCTTCATGACCGAGGTTGTAGAAATTCAACAGCGCTTGCGCGGGATGGTGGGCTAATGGACAAGCAAGTATTTCACCTGGTAAGCCCCATAGTGCGCCGCAATGCAGCCTACGCCATTGCCAATGCTCCGGAGGGTTATCGCTGCGAGCTTCGCCCCAAAACCCGCACGCTGGCCCAAAACGACATGCTCTGGTCGATCATGACCGACATCAGCCGTCAGGTCGATTTCGTCGTCAACGGCGCTTTGGTCAAAGTATCGCCAGAAGAGGTCAAAGACATTCTGACCGCCGCCCTCAAGCGTGAAACCCGCATGGCCCTGGGCATCGATGGCGGCATGGTTCTGCTGGGCCAGCGCACCAGCAAGATGACCGTCAAACAGATGACGGAGCTGATTGAACTGGCGCACGCCTTCGGGGCAGAGAAGGGTGTTCAGTGGTCGCAAACATCACTGGGGCGCGGATTATGAAAGGCCGCACCGCAACCCTCGCCCAGAAGCATTACCACAGCCTGCTGGCCGACCTCGGCTGTATCGCCTGCCGTAAAGACGGCATCCGCAACACGCCGGTCAGCATTCACCACATCGACGGTCGCACCAAGCCGGGGGCGCACTGGCTGGTGCTTCCTCTTTGCTCTGGCCACCACCAGGACGGAACAGGAGCACCCGGGCTGATCGCTATCCATCCATGGAAAACACGATTTGAGGCCCGCTACGGCGCACAGCGTGACTTGCTGAAGGAATGTATTCAGCTGCTGATCGAGCAAGGGCATGTCCTGCCTGGTGAGGCCTTGGTGGCCGCAGGCATTGAGTTGGAGGCGGCATGAACTACTACCCACATCACATCGGTGATTTCAACAGCGCTACCAGGCACCTGACGCGAATCGAGCGCAGCGTCTACCGTGACCTCATCGACCTGTATTACGACACAGAAGCAGAGCTAACTCTTGATTTCAACGGACTTTGCCGTTTGATTATTGCTCGTTCCGACGAAGAACGAACAGCTGTTGAACAGGTGTTGAACGAGTTCTTTACGAAAACCGAACACGGATGGTTTCACGCGCGGTGCGATGAAGAGATTCAGAAATACCGAACCAATATCGAGGCCAAATCTGCCGCCGGAAAGGCAAGCGCTGCGCGTAGAGCACAAAAAACCACCCGAAAAGGCAGCGGCAGCACTGCATCTGCTGAACACCAGAACTATGACGAATCAACATCTGTTGAACAGGTGTTGAACAAGCGCTCAACAGATGAGCAACTAACCAAGAACCAAGAACCAAGAACCAACTATTCCGATACTGACGTATCGGGCGCTCAAGCGCCAGTCGAGCCCGTTGAGGTCATTTTCGGAAGAGGGGTACCACTGCTCACGGCATCTGGCGTTTCAGAAAAAAACGCTCGGTCCATGCTGGGCATGCTTCGCAAGACCCATGGGGACGAAAACGTTATTGCTGCCTTGCAGGCCTGCGTAGACAGCAATGCCATGGAGCCTGTGGCTTACCTGCAGGGCGTTTTGCGTGCCGCCAAAGCTGCGCCGAAGCCGCGAACGTCCAGGGCGGATGAGCGGGCCAGTTGGATGGCCTCGTTCTGGCAACCAGTTTCTCAACCGATGAAGGATATGGGGGTGATCGATGCAGCTCGTTAACCAAAATGACCCACAGCCATTGCCAAGGCTGTGGGTTGAAAAGTTGGTGCAAAAAATGCAGGTGCTATTCGGCGCGCGTTTTGCTCAGCAATGGGAGGGCATTGACCCTCAGGTCATGATGGCCGAGTGGGGTCAAGAGCTTGCCGGTTATTCCGGCGAAGAAATCAAGCGCGGGCTGGATGCCTGCCGGAGGATGTCCAAGGGGTTTGCTCCAACCTTGCCTGAATTCATGGCGATGTGCCGGCCACCAATCAACCCGGAAGCCGCGTTTTATGAAGCCGTTCAAGGCATGACGGATCGTCGCCGGGGTGAGCGGGGTAGCTGGAGTCATCCTGCGATTTATCACGCTGGGGTCGAGGTCGGCCAGCATGACCTGCTCAATTGCGGCTACAGCGTCCTGAAGGTTCGCTGGGAGAAAGCGCTGAGCAACCAGCTGGCCAAAGCCCAGTGGGCAGAAATTCCAGAGGCACAGGTAGCCCTGCCTGCTCCAGCCAAGACCAAAACGAGTGAGGCCGAAGCGCAAAAGGCAATGGAACGCCTGGGGGCGGGTGATGTGCTCAACAAGTCTTGCAAGGATCACAAGGCCTGGGCACGGCGCATTCTTGAAAACCCAAAAAGCAAAACGCCGGCTGCTGTTGCCATGGCTCAGCGTGCCCTGGGTGAGGTGGCCGCATGACTTCAGCCGAAATGAACGCCATGTGCACACACGCGCCAGCCTACCAAAAGGGCTGCATCCCATGCTCGGTGCGCTACGTGAAGATGCTGCGCAGTCCTGATCAGCGCTTGAGCCGACAGAAGCAAAACGAGTATCTGGCCAGCCTGCCAGGCCCCATTGCCAACACCGTCAAAGACATTCTTGCCAAGGAGCGCCAATGCTGACCGTCAAACTGGAATGGCCAGACGCCAGCCTCATGCCCAACCGCAAGAATGGCCGGCACTGGGGCGGCACGCAGGGCGCAAAGGTCCGCGCGCGCCAAGAGGGGTACTTCGCTACCAAACAGGCATTGGCCGGGAGCGTGTTTGCTGGAGCTGATCGCACGCCGGTTCGTGTGACGTTCGTTTCACCCGACAAGCGGGCTCGAGATCTGGACAACCTGCTGGCCGCCTGCAAGCCGCACGTTGACGGCATCGCCCAGGCATTGGGCATTGATGACAAACACTTTCGCCCCATCACGATTGATGCGGCGATAGATCAATTCAAACGGGGCTTTGTTCTGGTGGAAATTGGGGAGGCAGCATGATCCAGAAATACAAACGAGTGGAGCTCAACCCAGAAATCCACATCAGCCGGCACGAGCTCGTCGAAAGGTATGCCTCCAGCGACAGGTGGATTACTCGCCTGCTCAGGACTAAGGGCGTCGTCCAAGCCGGATATTTCAATGAGCGTCGCGACAAAGACCATTACCCGCAGGTGCCGTTCTGGGATAAGGGCGAAGCTATCAGCGTACTGGACATCGAATTTGGTTTAGCCGAGCCCGAGGTTGAGGCACCGAAGGCCAGGGGCGAAATCGTCCCGCCTCGCACGCCCAGCAAGTTCAAGCCGCTTCGACTGGGCCATCACCGCCTGGCTGATATCAATGCTGCGCAGCCGCCTATGGGCCTCACGATGGGCGGAATTGGTAACGGCGCCGAGCGTCAGCATGGTTTCAGTCGGGGTGCGTAATGGATATCCCCAAATGGATGATGCAAGACCCTGCCAAGATCTACGAACGTAAACAGGCGCTTGAGCAAAAAACAAAGGAAAGCCGCCAGGAACGAGCGGCCCGAGAAATCAAAGAACTGTTCAAGGAGGCCCCGATTGATTCGGACAACAAGTAGCTTCGGCGCCGACGATATCCTTTGGAACTGGGCTCGCTGGTGCTGGGCAGGTGAGACGGTGGGCAACATGCAACCCTACACGTCATGGGACGAAACGTTTCAGCCGATCCTGATCGAGCACGCCCAAGCCGTTGACCGATTGCATCGTGCCCTGCCCCGCCCCGCCCAGATGGTTGTGATCGCGGAGTACCCGCAGAAGAACGTGCGCTTTGGCCGGTTGAACGCCGCCCAGCGCCGGGTGATGGCCCGACGGTGGATCGGCGACACAACTGGGGTGTGGCTCACCAACGAGCATTACGGCGCTTGCCTGGACCGTTTTATGACCACGATTGAAAAGGAGTTGCTTTGAAGTACGCAACAGAAGTCATCAACCTGTTGGCCGCTTACCCAGGTCGAGAGTTCCGCATGGCCCAGATCATTCGGCACATTACCAAGGGGCGCGATGTGTCGCCCACCCAACGAAACGCGGTGCGCATCGGTGTATTTCGCGTCTTGGATCATCTTCGAGGATCGGGGCAAGTCGAACAACGCAAAGGGGCGACAACATCGGCCACCTACCTTTGGAATCCAAAACTGTTACATGAAGTAGGTGAAAACTGTAACGTTAACTGCCACAATACGGGTGGGACAGTTGCGCCCACCGTTTTCGTAGGTACGTAACGCCCTCCCCCAACCCCGCCTGAGTCGCACGATTCAGCGGGGTTTTTGTTTTGGAAATCGCCCGATGAAACAGCAACAACTGACCGGCCTGGCGCTGCGCAAGATTTACCACGCGGAACAGCTGGGCATGGATGCAAAGATTGTTGATGAATTGCGAGCCGCAGTGCATAAGGCCAACGCAGCGCTTGACCACGACACGCAATACATCACCCAGGAATGCAGCATGCTTGACGCTGACG
>JAAYID010000295.1 GCA_012744285.1 Alcaligenaceae bacterium | reverse complement strand
TTACAAACGGTCTGGCGATACGTTTACTAAACTCGCCAATCCATCAGCATTGCCTGCTGGCAATGCCAACGGCTGCAAATTCAGCCCAGACGGAAATTATCTTGCTGTAGCTCATGCCACAACGCCGTTCATAACGATTTACAAACGATCTGGCGATACGTTTACTAAACTCGCCAATCCAGCAGCATTGCCTGCGGACACTGCCCGAGGTTGCGCATTCAGCGCAGACGGTACTTATCTGGCTGTGGCTCATGACACAACACCGTTCATAACGATTTACAAACGATCTGGCGATACGTTTACTAAACTCGCTGATCCAGCAGCATTGCCTGCGAGCACTGCCCGAGGTTGCGCATTCAGCGCAGACGGTAATTATCTGGCTGTGGCTCATGCAACAACACCGTTTATTACGATTTACGGACAGGTAGCAGACAGCTCGACACAATTCAGGATGCCGCTTGTTGAATCTCCCGTACCTGCTTATCTGAAGGCGTAGATATGATTACTGTTCACATTATTGATAGCCAGCAAATATATGTTCGATCTGAGCAGGTTGACCCATTTATGCGGTTGCCTGACGGAGCGATTATCAGCGATGCCCCGCCGGCGGTATCGCCTCCGCAGGTCGTCCGGTGGACGGGCAGCGGTTGGGAAATTTTGCCAGAGCGCCCGCCTGCGCCTCCCGCACCGCCTACCCCCGTACCCCGAACCTGCACCCGCCGCCAAGGACGCTTGGCCCTGCTGCAAAACGACCTACTGGATGATGTCGAGGACGCTATCGCCGCCATTCCCGACCCTGCCCAAAGGCGTGCCGCACAGATCGAGTACGAAGCGGATACGTGGGATCGAGGCAACGCTTTCCTTCAGGGCATGTGGCAGCAGCTTGGCGGTACCGAAGAAGGGCTTGATGATCTTTTCCGACTGGCGGTGACGCTGTGAACACCCACCGCCTTATCAAGATCGGTGATGCCCTGAGCCAGCTGGCCAACGTCACTTTCTTGCCCCGCCACCGTGAAACCACGGCCAACGAGTCAATATCAGGCCGGGCGCACAGGTGCGGCTGGCGGGTAGAGCGGTTCATCGACTGGCTGTTCAGCCCTTGGGAGCGCGACCACTGCCGAAAGGCGCACGAAAAGGACATCGAGCGAGCCCGGCAGTGGGTAAAGATGCACAGCAAGAAATAACCCGGCCCCGAGCCGGTTTTTTTACGCCCTCTTCGGAGGGCTTTTTTATTGCCCGAAAGGAGGGCCAAAGCATGGAACCAACAAGCAGCACAACAGGGGCGTCATTCGCTGCATGGAAAGCCATCGGAGGGCTCGCGGGGATGGGCGCAATCGGCGCGGGCCTGGCTGCCATCGTCGTCATGTGCCTGATGCCGCCGCGTACGTGTAGTGAATGGACGGTAGGCCTGATCAGCACCGTAGTGGGCAGTATCAGCGGCGGGGCCTTCGTGATCCAGCACTATCAGCTGCAACATTGGATGTACTCGCCCTTCGGCCTGGTGGCCACCCTCGGGCTGGTCTTTGCCTGCGGACTGCCGGCGTGGGCCATTGTGAGGTGGGTGTTCAATTTCATTGACAAGCGCAAGGCGCAGGACATTTCCGAGGTGTTGGCTGAACTGCGGCGCAAGGCCCAAGGGGGTGAGTGATGCTCAGCTTTCTGAAAAATCTCTTTGCCCAACCGGCCCAGCCCGCTCAACCGTCCCAGGCCACACCAGCCCCACCACCCCCAGGCAGCAAGCCCGACTTCACTCTGGCCTTTGACCGGCTGGTCGGGCACGAAGGCAAGTTCACTGATCACCGCAACGACAAAGGCAACTGGACCGGCGGGCGTGTGGGTGTCGGCGTGCTCAAGGGCACGAAGTTTGGCATTTCGGCCATGACCTACCCGGACCTGGACATCAAGAATCTGACGCTCGATCAGGCCAAGGCGATCTACTTTCGTGACTTCTGGTTGCGGGCCGGTGCTGATCAGTACGACGGGGCTATTGGGTACCAGGTGTTCGATGCGGCTGTGAATCATGGCATTGGCAATGCGGTGCGCATGCTGCAGCGTGCCGTGCGGGTGGCTGATGATGGCGACGTCGGGCCCCTGACGCTCAAGGCGGTTCAAGCCATGTCAGTGACCGATGTGCTGATGCGATTCAATGCCCAGCGTATCCGGTTCTATACCCGGCTGTCGACCTGGTCGGACTTCGGGCGCGGCTGGATGAATCGAGTGGCGGGGAGTCTGGATTATGGGGCTGATGATGCTTAAAGCACTCTGGACTAAAGTCTGGCCGTACCTTGCCGCCATCGGTGCGGCTTTCGCTGCGGTGCTGGCCATACGCCAGTCAGGTAAGGCGGCAGGGCGTCAAGAAACCCGTCAGGAAATCAACAAGGCCGAGTCGAAGGCCAGAAAGGAGGCACAAGATGTTGAAGCCAAAACCGCTGCGATGGATGACGATAGTATTGATGCCGCTATGGCTCGCTGGGTGCGCGGCGGTAAGCGGTGACTACTGCCAGATTGCCAAACCTATCTGGTTTGACTCGCAAGCCGATGTGACACGCACGCCCATCGGGGTCAAGCGACAAATCCTGACGCACAACGAAACGGTGGCAAAGGTGTGCCGATAGACGCAAAAAAGCCCGCTCAATGGCGGGCTGATTCAGTGTGACCAAATTGTGCCCTAAATGGGTGTAAATCAATCGGTTTTGATGTATATTCATACAGGTGTTTTCGCTGGCTGGCGCTGTAAGATATTGAAGTTAAAAGGTTTTTATTTAAGCTGTTTTAAGGCTTGCGGGAATCATAATCCGCAGGTCCCCTGTTCGAATCAGGGATGCGCCACCAGAACACCTAAGCCCTTGATTTCATTCACGAAATTGAGGGCTTTTCTCATTGGGGTGAGTCATTTGGTGAGTCACTTTCCAAATGAACGTTCTTCGGCTCTACCCCATTATCGGGGGATACGCCTGAACGCGCAGCGGTGCAGCCTTTATTTTTATGGGCGTCAGAAATCAAGTTGTTCCAACGAAAGCCCCATCGCGGCCGCAATACGCTCCCGAGTTGTTTTTTTGGGCTTGGCGTCAGGGGCTTCCATTGCGGCATAGCTGGGCTGCCGGATTTCCAGACGCCGCGCCATTTCTGCTTGCGTCAGGGCCAGGTGCTCACGCCAAGCGCGGATCATGCTCCAGCCGTTCTTGACGCATAGGCGCATGACTTCGTGGGGGGTGGTGCCATCGGCAGGGATACGGCCGGCAGGTTTCTTCCCCTCAGTGAGCTTCAGGTACTCATCGTAGGGCAGCACAACAAAGGCCGGCTTGCCGTTGGCTTCGAGTATGGTGGGGTTGATGCCCATGATTGGCTCCTGTTCAGTAAGTTTGCTCGTCGCGTTTCTTGACCTGCTGGATTTCGATGATTCTGACTTCGGCTTCAGCATCGAACAGGACTCGGTAATTGCCGATGCGCATGCGGTATCCGTACTCGTGTTTGGTCAGCGCGATGACGTTCTTGGCATTCGGGAAATTTTCCAACTCGTCCACGGCGTCGATGATTGTGCTTTGTTCCTTCCGGTCGATCTTGCGGAGTTGCTTTTTCGCCTTGTTTGACCAGTTGACCGCGTACATGGATTTCCCTTGTTCGTATAGGTTGATTATAGGTTAGGCTATAACCTATGGCAAGGGAACCTGTGGTAATCCCTCTAAAAGGGGCCGTCTCAGAAAACGGAAAAAATCGTACGCTAAGCCGGTTGCAGCGGTCGTAGCGGCCTGAACTTGCCCGCACCGATCTTGGCGCTGCTGCGCCAAAGGTAATCGCCGGTCAGGTTGATATGCTCCCAACCCAGCGGTGACAAGTACTGCAACAGCGCATCATCGACAGCGTGGCCGTTACCACGCAGGGCATTCGCGGCACGCTCCAGATAGACCGTGTTCCACAGCACGATGGCGGCCGTCACCAGGTTGAGGCCGCTGGCCCGGTAGCGCTGCTGCTCAAAACTGCGGTCACGGATTTCGCCCAGGCGGTTGAAGAACACGGCGCGGGCCAGCGCGTTGCGCGCCTCGCCCTTGTTCAGCCCGGCATGGACGCGGCGGCGCAGCTCGACGCTTTGCAGCCAATCTAGAATGAACAGTGTGCGCTCGATGCGGCCCAGCTCGCGCAGCGCGACGGCCAGGCCGTTCTGGCGTGGGTAACTGCCGAGTTTGCGCAGCATCAGGGAGGCCGTGACGGTGCCCTGCTTGATCGAGGTGGCCAGCCGCAGGATTTCGTCCCAATGGGCGCGCACGTGCTTGATGTTGAGCGTGCCGCCGATCATCGGCTTCAGCCCGTCGTGGGCGGCATCGCCCTTCGGGATGTAGAGCTTGGTGTCGCCCAGGTCGCGGATGCGCGGCGCGAAGCGGAAGCCCAAGAGGCTGTC